>JALYPB010000010.1 GCA_030856585.1 Gemmatimonadota bacterium
GCGATCGGCAGGAGGTTGCCGAATGACCGTACACCGCCTGTGGGCTCGGCTGGAGGCCGATACGCGGTCAGGGCCGAGTCCGAGACACCATAGCCCCGTGCAATCTCGGACGCGAGAGCCCGGACTCCATTGAGAAGGGCGGGTCCATACGCTTCGCGCTCCAGGTCCGGACCCATGACCTCCCGCCGGATTCGTCCTGCGGCGGCGTCGGGGATGATGCCTTCGAGCCCCTGCCCCACCTCGAGACGCATATGCCCGGTTCCGGGTCGGCCGGCCTGCCGCGGCACCAGCAACACGACGATGCCGGCGTTCCGTCGCGCATCCCCGACCTCGGCCTTGGCTCCGACCTTCCATTTGCGGCCGATGGCAAGCGCCACCTCGGCTGGGTCCTGCTCGCCTATCGAAGCAAGCGTAACCACGGCGATCTCGGCCCCGGTAGCAGCACGAAGCCGCTGGATCAGATCTTCCATCGCGGCCGCAGACGGAGCGTCGATGACGGACGCGAAGTCGTTGACGTAGCCGGCCGGCTGGGCCGGGAACAATGTGTCAACGCCGGCGCGTTGCGCCCAGGCCGTTCCGGCCGTCAGTTGAAGCGCCACCAGGAGGGCGGTAGCTTTGGCACGTGTCGCGCTCAATCGGTCTCCCGCTGCAAGGCCATTCGCTGCTTTCCTGGTTGTCGTCACCATCGTCTCTGCTCAGAGCAAGCCTTTTCCTGCTGAGCGCGGCGTCCGCAACGGGGCTCACCGGTTGCGACGGCGGACGCCGTGAGGTAGCGGTGCGGGTCTCGATACCCGACCCCGCTTCCACCGAGACGCCCGCGGCCGGAGTGGGCGTCGTAGCGCTGCCCTACGATCGCGACAGCGTCCTGGCCAGTCTGGAGGCTCGAGCCCGGTCGCCCCGGCCCGATACTGCGGCCCTGGACACTCTGTTCGCCCGGTTCCGCGGCCCATTCACCGCTTACACCGCGGTATCTTACGCCGAAGGCGCGCTGCGTGATTCGCTTCGGCTGCTTCGGGAGCGGCTCGACTCGCTCCCGCGCCAGGCGCCGCAACACCGCACCATGTCCTCCGATTACTCCCGGATGACCGAATCGTTGCGCCAGATCGAAGAGCGGGCCCGGCGCGCCCGCGTGGCGCTCGACCGGGCCCGGCTCGATTTCGTGAGCCGAAGCGAGGGCCTGCGCAACGCCATTCGGCACTGGGAAGATAGCACCTACCGGGGATACGACAGCCTCGTGGAGCAGCTGGCCAGGTCCCGGCGGCGTCAGCCGATCACCGACACCACCGACGCCACCGGCTGGGCCCATTTCACCCTCGAGCCCGGCACCTGGTGGATTCACGCCAGGGCGTGGGACACCAGCGACCCCAACTCTCAGTGGTACTGGAATATTTCAGCGGCGGGCGACACCATCCTGCTCTCCAGCCGCACCGGTCGGCAGCGGCCACGATATTGAGGAGTATCATGACCTTTCATGACTCTGTCATCCTGACACTCTTTCTGCTGTTGTGCGCATCCGCTCCCCTCTCGGCCCAGTCGGCCGATTTCCCGCTGGCCGCCCGCAGTAAAGGGTCGCCCACGGCACCGGTCACGGTGTACGAGATGTCCGACTTCCAGTGTCCCTACTGCAAGCGGTTCGCGGAGGAGACCTTTCCCCGTCTGGAGCAGAGTTATATCACCCCGGGCAAGGTTCGCTGGGTATTCGTCAACTTCCCGCTCACCAACTTGCATGATCATGCCGCAGCGGCGGGCGAGGTCGCGCTCTGCGCCGGAAAGCAGAAGGCGTTCTGGCGGGTGCACGACCTGCTGTTCAAATACCAGGAAACGTGGGCACCGCTCAAAGAGCCGGCTCCGTTTTTCCTCTCCCTGGCCGATTCTGCGGGATTGTCGAAGAAGGCACTGCTGGCCTGCCTCCAGGCACCGAACGCCGGCCAGGCTCTCAAAGCGGAGGCTGAAGGGTCCCAACGCTCCGGAGCGACCAGCACCCCGACGTTCTACATCGAAGGCGGATTGATGGAGGGGGCGTTACCGTTCGACGTGTTCAAGCGGGTGCTGGATTCAGTGTTCGCGGGAAAGACAGGCGGTAAGGCGGTAAGGCGGTAAGAAGATACCGCTTGGGATGAGGATCTCTCCTATCCCTGTCCCGCCTATCCACCGTCCGGTCCGCCCCTCCGCCTACACCGCCAGAAAAATGTCGTACAG
>JALYPB010000024.1 GCA_030856585.1 Gemmatimonadota bacterium
ATCCAGGGTACCGGCAACAGGTTCCCCGCCGAGCGTTCGGCGATCTCCGTCGGGGTAAGCCCTTCGAGTGCCGCTAGGCCATCGTTCATCGGGGTATTGACGCCGGTGGGGTGGATCGAGTTCACCCGAATTCCGTACTGTGCCAGCTCGATCGCCCAGGACCTGGTGAGCCCGGTCAAGCCCCACTTGGAGGCCGCATAGTGGCTCAGCCGGCCCATTCCCCGGAGTCCGGCCACCGACGAGTTGTTGATGATGACACCCGACCGCTGCGCGATCATCAGGGGGATCACGCGCCGAGCTACCAGCCAGGCACCCTTCAGGTTGATATCCAGCATGGCGTCCCAGGCATCCTCGGTCAGCTCGTGGGCCAGACCGTACCCGCAGATGCCGGCGTTGTTGAAGAGGACGTCGATCCGGCCAAACCGCCCGGCTGTGGCGTCCACGGCACCGGTGACGGCGGCATCGTCCCGCACATCTCCCGGAAAGGCAAGGCACTCGGTCCCGAGCTCGGCGCAGGCTGCCACCAGCGATGCCAGCTCATCACTCGAGCCCATGGTGTATCCGGGGTAGCTCAGCGGCCGGGCTACGTCGAAGGCGGCGATCCTGGCTCCCTCCCGCCCCAGCGCCAAAGCGGTGGCCCTGCCCTGCCCGTGAGCAGCTCCGGTGATGAACGCGACCTTCCCGGCAAACTCGCCCTTCATCCTTGCCTGCTTGCCGAGGCGGCCTCTCGCACTCCCTTCCGGTAGGGCTGGAGGTACTCGTCGAGATCCACATTGAGCGCGTTGTTAAACACATTGGTGGCCACCATGAGCGCCCCGAAGGCGCTCAACGCTACCAGCTGGGCCGGCTGAAAGTGACCTGCAAGGCGCTGGTACACATCGTCGGACACCTGAAAGGGCGAGGTGGCCAGGGCACGTCCAAACTCGACCACCGCAGTTTCCCGCTGGTCGAGCCTCAACCGTTCAGGGTTCTCACCAGTCTGAATCAGCATGCGGCGGAAGAAGGTGGAGCAGATAAGGCAGTCGGTCTCGGCCGAGATGGCGTGGGCGAAGAGCGTGGTGAGCCGCTCCCCCAGAAATGGCTGCACCGTGTCGCGGAGGGGGTACCACTCCATCAGCGCATGAAAGGCCGGCAGGGAGTGGAGCAGCGTCCGCTTCATGTTGGTCATGCGCGCGTGGCCGCGTACATGTGCCTCCGCTGCCGCCCGGGCATCGGGCGGCGCGGTTTCGGTGTCCAGGGGCGGAATACGCGGCATGCGGATGCTCCGTGCTTAGGGGCGATCCGGCAATCTAGATCGGGAAAGGCCTGTGTGTCAGAGGACGCGCCGGGATGCCACGTGGCGGGCCAGGTACCACTTGCCGCGAGGAGTCGACAGGTCGTCGTAGACCACCCCACCCGCCCCGGCACTCGAATGGATGATGCGGTTGTCACCAGCGTAGATGGCGACGTGGTCCACGCCACGCCCCTTGCTGGAGAAGAACATCAGGTCGCCCGGCTGGAGAGCGGTGGCCGCCTTCGGCAGGGCTCGACCGGCCGCTGCCTGCTGGCGGGAAGTGCGGGGCAGGGTGACCCCGTGGTGCCCGAAGACGTACTGCACGAAGCCGGAGCAATCGAAGCCGACAGCCGGCTTGGCCCCTCCATAGACATACCGCTTACCGAGATAGCGATCACCGGTAGCGAGTACGCGGGCCGCACTGGCGCCAGCCGTAGTGCGCGGCAGTCGCGCGGCCGGAGTCCGGCGCGGCGTTCGAGAGCCGGTGCGGACGGTGACACCGTGTCCACCGAGAGTGGCAACTATTGCGATGGGACCCAGGCTGGCTCGCACCGCGGGCCGGCCGGCAATAGGAAGAGATAGATTGATCTGGGCAGACAACACGCTCGGGAGCCCCGCCAGAAGCGGCAGAGTACAAGCGATGAGCTTCATTGTGACCTCACTCATTGGTGACGCGGACCCCCAATGCAGGAGGTATGCCAAGATCCTCCAGCACCAGACCAGCCTCGGTGATAAACAGATGCCCCTGAGCGGGGTAGCCACCTCTCTGCTCGGCGTGAGTCAGTACCAACCGGACCTTGGCGCGCGTCATTCCGACATAGAGCAGGCGGCGGGCCTCCTGGATCTCATCGGTTCGGTCTTCCTGGATTGCCCTCCAGCCGGGGAGGACCTGGTTCTCGACTCCAACCACGTACACCCGGGAGAACTCGAGGCCCTTCGTCGAGTGGAGCGTCAGCAGGTTCACCCGGTTGGGGTCGGTCTCCGCCCCCTCGCTGCTGGAGAGCGCTACCCGTCGCAGCATGTCATCGATGTGCTCGGCCAGATTATCTCCCGTGCTGGCCTGTATCAGCATTCGGAGACGCTCGACTGAATCGGGGTAGCGCTCGTCCACCGGTCGGTCCGCTCGCATGCGCTCCATCAGTGCCCGCCCGCCCAATCGCTCGATCACTTCCTCGAGACCGAGTGCTCCTTCCGCACCCGCGGCCAGCTCAGCTGCATAGATGTCGAGACAGTCGCTGTACCGCCCCAGCGTGAAGGGCCGGGTTATCTCCCGGAACAGAGTCTCTTCATTCGAGGGAGAGGCCTGCTGATCGAGCGCCAGGGCCAGGCCGAGCTGATCCAGCAGGTGGACCAGGGCGACGGTCCGGGCCCGACGGAGTCTCAGCTCGTTGAGCCGGGGCACCACTGCGGCGAGCGCTCGCGCATCGTCGAGCGCGTGGTGCTCTCGTCCAGGCGCGATATTGTATTTCTCCGCCAGATATTTGAGCTTAACGCTACCATCGACCAGGGCGCGGGCGAGTGGGAGCGTATCGTAGAAGACGAGCTCATCGAAGCCCTCGAGGTGACCACAGGCACGACGCAACACCGGTACATCGAATTCCTGGCCGTTATGGGCGACAACGAGGTCGTTTCCCGCAAAGTGGCGGAAGCGCTTCCACACCTCAGTGATTGACGGCGCGCCGATCAAGTCCGCGTCGGTGTAGCCATGCACCTCCGTGGCCTGAGCCGAGATCGGGCGGGTGGACAATACCAGGGAGTGGAACTCATCCACCACGATATTGTTCCGCACCCGTACAGCCGCGATATCGACGATCTGGGAGGATTCGAAGTCGAAGTCGCTGGTCTCGATGTCGAAGGCGACAAAATCGTCGAAATCGGCTTTGAGGCTCCGGGTGTGGACCAGCTGGAGCGCCTTGAACAACCGGAGCGGCAATCCCCCGTCCGGTCCCTGCCCGGGTTGCAGCAGGACGTCATCAGCGGCGGGCACCTCGGCCGGCGCGAGTCGGTGGGCGTTGGTTATCCCGGCTCCTCGCAGCATGGCAACCAGCGGGATCTCGATACCGCCGCGGGGTTCCACCCAGACGCGGGCTCCAGCGGTGAGGCATTGGTCCAGACGCTTCGCCAGAGCAACAGCGCCCGGATAGAGGGACGGCTCGCTCAAGTCGTGGTGGTAGTCCTCCAGGGGATTGCGTCCGGCGCCAATTGGACGTGCGAGCAGCTCATCGACGAGGCCTGATAGTGATTGGTGAGACCGGGCCATTCCCCGCAGATTTTCCAGGTGATAGATCAGGCGCCACACGCGCCGGCGGTCCGCGTCTCCTTTAGGTCGTTGACTGGCAAAGACGCGGAGGTTGGCGATGAAGTCCTTGTCTCTGGATGAGGATTTGCGGACCTCCTGTCGGAGCGCGGGATTGAGGGCAAGCCCCGCCAGCGCTCCGAGCAGAATCGGATCATCAGGGGAGCGGATGACCCGCAAGGAGGCAATGACCCAACCCACCACCTTGTCATCCATCAGGGCCTGGCCCCGCGCCATCCGGCAAGGGATCCCCGCGCAGATCAGCCGCCTCTCGAGATCCCGGCCCATCCACCGATAGCGATACAGGATGGCATAGTCGCCCCAACCGGTCTGTGCCATGGCGCGATCGCTCAGAATGTCCTTGATGAGCCAATCGACCTCGGCCTCTTCGTTCTCGAACCCGCACGCGACCACCTCGAACGGCGACTTCAGCGTGCTCTCGATCTGCTTTTTGAAAAGCACCGGATTGCACGCGATCAGCTGACGGGCGGCCTCCAGAATCTGAACCGAGCATCGGCGGTTTTCGTCGAGCACGATCGGCTCAGGGAGACCGAAATCCTCACGGAACCGGCCCATGATACCCGGATCGGCTCCGGTCCAGGAAAAAATGGACTGCTCGTCGTCTCCGACGCCAAACAGGCAGCGATGCTCCTCAGCGAGCCGTCGGACGATCCCGTACTGCGTCGGGCTCAGATCCTGGAACTCATCCACGAGCACACAGTCCCAGCGCGAGCGCAGCTCCCTGGCCGCGCTCTCATCAGTGCGGAGAAGTCTCTCGGTCAGTGTGATGAGATCATCGAAGTCCGCCAGATTGCGCGCCCGCAGTGCCTCCTGATACTGCCGGAAGAATGACATTCCCCGCTCGCTCAACACTTTGCCCTGCAGCTGGTGCATGCTGAATTGCGCCAGAGCCTGGGAGCATCGCTTGGCCGGGATCCGAAGCCGCCGGAGCACTCGCTCCTGGTACTCGCGGTCGGCCACGCCGAAGCCCGGACGGAGTCCGCAGCGCTCGGCAAAGTCCCGCAGAATCATGAGGCAGATGGAATGCAGCGTGCCGCGCGTGACCTCGGCCGCGGTGATGCCGCGGGTTTCGTGCAGACGGGTGGCTATCTCCTCGGCAGCCTTGTTG
>JALYPB010000038.1 GCA_030856585.1 Gemmatimonadota bacterium
TGGTCCGCCGTACCGAATCGCCTCGCGCGGCGGTCCCGATTCTGGTTGGGCTGCTCGAGGCAGATCCGTACGAGCTCGAGGCCCTCACCGCGCTCGGGCGGGCACTGCTCGAAGATGGACGCACCACGCAAGCGTTCGAGGCCTTCACCCGCGTGCTGCGTTTCGATCCGGAGCATACGGCGGCGCTCTACAATCAGGGCACCTGCTTCGCACGGCAGCGGCGGTTTGATGAGGCGGTACAGGCTTGGGAGCGGGTCATCCAGCTCGATCCGGACGGGCCATTTGCCACCGAGGCCAGGAGCCGGGCGCGCTCCGCGCGCGACCTGCAACACATCTTCGCCGCGGCGGGGTGAGCCGTGGCACTCGAGGGCCCTCTCAAGGAATTTCACATCCAGGACGTCTTCCAGCTGTTGGATCTCGGTCGGAAGAGCGGGGTTTTGCGGGTCACCTCCGAGCTGCGCCAGACGGCGGGCACGGTCTCGTTCGAGCGGGGTGGGGTGGTGGCGGCGACGCTCGGCCGCGATCCCCAGCCGATCGGCGCTCGTCTCGTCCGCCAGGGCCGGATCTCGGGCGACGAGCTCGGGCGGGCCCTGGCGCTCCAGCACTCGGGGGACTCGCGCCGCCTGGGCGACATTCTCGTGAGCAGCGGCGCCATCGCGCGGCGCGAGCTCGACCGCCAGCTCAAGGCCCAGATCGAGGAAGCCATCTTCGAGCTGCTCGGCTGGTCCGAGGGATACTTCCGCTTCGAGGACGGTGCGCCCTGTGAGGGGGTGGTCGAAGCCCCGGTCCGGATTCCGACCGAGGGCCTGCTCATGGAAGCAGCCAGGCGCAGTGATGAGTGGTCCCGGATCGAAGCCAAGGTGCCGCATTTGCGCGTGGTTCCCCGGCTGCCGCCGGCCGACGCGGCCGCCGGCGACCGATTGGACCTGACTCCGCTGGAGTGGGAGGTACTCGCGGCCGTGGACGGAGTGCGGGATCTGCACGTGCTTGCGGCTGAGCTGGGCCGGTCGGAGTTCGATGTGGCGCGCACTGCCTACACCCTGAGCGCGGCGGGCGTGATCGTGCTCGACAGCGGTGGCTCACCAGGTAAGGACAACGGCGGACCTCAGGTACTTCTCGAGCCGGCTCGGCAGGCGCTGGCGCAGGGCGAGTACGAGAAAGCCGCCAACGTGCTGCAGGAGGTGCTCCGGTCCGATCCACTCATGCCGGAAGCGCGCCGGCTATTCGGTGTCTGCCAGGCAGCCCTGGGCCGCTTTCGCAGCGCAGCGGAAACCTGGAAAGCCTGGAGCCGCCTGGGCACGCATACGTCTGCCGAAGAGGCGTTGTTGCCGGCTGTGGACCGGCTGAGGCAGGCGGCAGAGACATTGGCTGAAGAGCTGGAGAGCTATCGTGACTGATGACATACGTGCACTGACGGCGCGGCTGGCCGACGAGCCCTCCAGCCTGGCCTTCCTCGAGCTGGGTGAAGCCCTGAGGCGGCGGGGCCAGGTCGATGCAGCCTACAAGGTCGTTCGCGGTGGCCTGAGCCGGTATCCCGGACTGGCCGACGCTCACGACCTGCTGGGCCGCATCCTCGGCGATCAGGGCGACTTGGCCGGCGCCTTCGATGCCTGGGCCGATGCGCTCCGCTTCGATCCGATGCGGAGCGGCGCGTTGAAGGGCATCGGGTTTCTCTATTTCCGAGCCGGTAATGTCGAGGCGGCCCTCGAGCACCTGCAGCGCGCCGCCGACATCGATCCGGACGACCAATCGATTGCCCAGGCTCTTGCACGCGTGCGGGCGGCGGAGCGGGCAACACCGGTGTCCACGCACGCGGAACCGGCAGCGGACACCATTGCGCCTGCTCCAGCAATGGCTGGAACGACGGACGTTGCGACCTCGCTCTTTCCAGGGCCCGAGAACGGCGATCAGGGGGTGATGCTGGTCGACGGCAACGGTCTCCGTCTCAGCGGCAGCCTGCGCAGTCCAACCAACGAGGATGTGGGTGATCGGGTGGCCGCCGAGCTGGCCGGCGTGTCGAAGGAGGCTTCCCGCACCGCCAAGCTGCTCGGACTTGGCGCGTGGGTGGCCATCGCGGTGGAATCGCCCGAGGGCAATCTCTTCCTGGTACCCCCTACGCCCCAAACGCTGTTGCTCACGGTGCGAGACTCTTCGCTCCCGATGGCACGGCTCGGCCTGATCGCCGAGCGAGCCGCGCGGGACGCACGCGCCTGGCTGGGGGTGCCGGAATGAGTCCTACCAGCGCTGTGCTTGAGCGGGTGACCCGCGTGCCTGGTGTGCGCGGCTCGCTGTTGATCTCCGGCACCGATGGGCTGGTGGTGGCGGAGCGCTTGATGGACGGTATCGATGGGCGCGCGATCGCGGCGCTGGCGGCGAATCTGATCCAGCGGCTGGTCCGCGCCACCGCCGGCGCGGGGATGCGTATTCCGACGTTCGTACACCTGCGCGGCAATACCGGATCGGTGCTCGCGGCGCCCGGCCGGAACGACCTGGTGCTGGTAGCACTGGCGGGTGTAGACGCGAATCTGGGGCTCGCCCGGGTCGAGATGCTCGACGCGGTCGGTCGCCTCGCCTGATGCGAGCGCTCGAGCCCTGGGTCGAAGCCCCGCTGCAGACGTTCCTTGCCGAGTCGTCGGCAAGGCTCATCCTGCTGATGACGACATCGGGTCAGGTTGTGGCTCAGCACGGGTTCTCCCGCTCCTTCGAGGTGATGACGGCAGCCGCCCTGGGATCGGCTATCGTGGCCTCCACCGAGGAGCTGGCCCGCATCATGGGGGCGCCCCGCTTCGGGGCCGTAGTGCATGGAGGTAGTCAGCAGAGCTGCATGCTGGCCGCATTTGGAACGCCGCGGGGCCGCTGGATAGGGCTCGTGGTCTTCGGAACGGAAACGTCGATCGGCATCGTTCAGCTGTTCTTCGACCAGATGGTCGAGGAGTTGGTGATGGCGGCGCCACGGGAAGAGCCGGCCCGCGCGCCACTGGCCGAAAATTTCGAGCACGAGCTGAATGCGAGCCTCAAAGAGCTATTCGGACGGTAACGAATGTCACTGGTCAACTTCACCGCGCGCGAAATCACCTGCAAGATCGTCTACTACGGGCCGGGGCGGTCCGGCAAGACGACGAATCTGCAGTACGTCTACGGCCGGGTTCCTGAAGCCCGGCGCGGCCGAATGGTGTCGCTCGCCACCCAAACCGACCGCACGCTCTTCTTTGATTTCCTGCCTCTCGAACTGGGCAGCATCTCCGGCTTTACCACCAAATTTCAGCTCTACACCGTACCGGGGCAGAGCTACTACAACGCCACCCGGAAGCTGGTGCTCCAGGGCGCCGACGGAGTCGTCTTCGTAGCCGACAGCCAGGCTCGGCGGTTCGACGATAATCTCGAGAGCCTTCAGAATCTCCAGGACAATCTCCTCGGGCAGGGCGTGGATGTCCGCCAGCTGCCGGTCGTATTCCAGTACAACAAGCAGGACCTGCCTCGCGATCTCATCCTGACCCAGGACGAGATGGATGACGCGCTGAACTTTCGCTCGGTCCAGAGCTTTTCCGCCGACGCTCTGCACGGAACCGGTGTCTTCGAGACGCTCAAGGGTGTGTCTGAGCTGGTGCTCAAGAAGCTGGCGGCCGGGAGCCAGGTCGCGTGAGCGCCACCCTGAACCCGCTGTACCGGTTCGACACCCTGGTGGTGGGCGCAGCCAACCGGCTGGCGTTTACCGCGGCGAAGGCCGTAGCTGAGTCACCCGGCACCGTCTATAACCCGCTCTTCGTCTACGCCCGCCCCGGCCTGGGAAAGACCCACCTGCTCATGGGCATCGGGCACGCGGCGCGGGCGATCAACCCCCGTCTGTCGGTCGAGTATCTCACCCTCGACGAGTTCGTGGAGTCCTTTCACGCCGCCATCGCGGCGGGGCAGGGAGAGGCGTACCGGAGGCGGTTCATCGACGTCGACCTGCTGCTGGTGGACGACGTCCAGTTTCTGACCCACCGCCGAGAAATGCAATCGGAGCTCCTGCGTCTTACCGATGCCCTCCAGTCGGCCAACCGGCAGATCGTGCTCACCAGTGACCGGCCGCCCTCCGAAATCGAAGCGCTGGACGAGCGTCTGATCCGGCGGTTTGCCGGCGGGCTCGTCATCGATGTCGCGTCGCCTGATTACGAGACCCGGGTGGCGATTCTCCGCCGCAAGGCCGAGGAACGCCGGGCAACGTTCGGCGGGGGTGTACTCGAGGCGGTCGCGTCGCTCGCGATCGACAACGTGCGCGAGCTGCTGGGCGCGCTGAACCGGTTGGTGGCGTTCCAGGCGGTCAGCGACACTCCGCTCCAGCCGGCCCAGGCGCGGGCACTGGCCGGTGGGTCGGACGCGGTGGAAGCGGCTGCCGGCGAGCAGCCGCCGGACGAGTTCGGCGACTTTCTTTCCGACATCAGTGCCACGGTGGCCCAACAGGTGGATTCGTGGCGGACCAAGGTTGCCGGAGCCATCCTGCGCTGGGAAGGTGAAGGATTCAGCACCAGCCGGCTCGAGGCCCTCCTCCAACAGGAGATGACCGTCGACCCGGAGGAGGTACTGCGCAAGTTTGAGTCTGACGTCGCCCGCCTTCGCGCCCTCCACGCGGAGGCGGCGGAGCTCGCTCCCGACCTGGCCGGCTCGACCGCCTTCCGCGATCCGGACGACATTCCCGGCGCCCAGACCCTCACCGATCGGGCGAGGCAGGGCGCCCACCCGCCGCCGTCGCCGTCGCCCCTGTGGAAGCTGGACGACCTGGTCGAAGCCGCCGGCAATCGCATGGCTCTTCAGGCTGGCCGCGCAGTGGTGGCTGAGCCGGCGGTACGGTACAACCCCCTCGTCATCGTGGGCGCCAGCGGCGTCGGGAAGACCCACCTGCTCCACGCCCTCGGCAACGCGCTCGCGGCCGGAGGGAAGACTCCGGTTGCTTGTCTCAGTGCCCACGAGCTCACCAGCGAGCTGATCGAGGCCATCGATCGTAACGCCGTTGGAGCGTGGCGTGCACGGTACCGCGGCGCCGGAGCGTTTCTGCTGGACGATGTGCACCTGATGGCCAACAAGGACCGGAGCCAGGACGAGCTGTTCGTACTCTTCAATTTCCTGATCGAGGCCGGTCGGCAGATGATCTTCACTTCGACGGTCCCGCTATCGGAGCTGACCGGAGTGGAGGCACGTCTGCGGACCCGGCTGGAAGGCGGCCTGGTTGTCGATCTGCCGGCGCCGGACCGGGAAATCAAGCACCAGGTGCTCGAACGGCTCGTCCTGGAGAAGGCGGGAGCCCCGGACGCAGAGCTGGTGGATTATCTCGGGTCCCGTCCGGCCGACTCGGTGCGTGCGGTACACGGTCTCTTTCAGCGAGTCCTCAATGCGGCCGAGTCGCAAGGCGGCACCCCCACGGTAGCGCTGGCGCGCGAGGTGCTGGAGGCCCCAGCGCCGAAGCCGCCCCGGCGTCCGGTGGCCACCCGGTCGAGCGGTGTGGTCGCACCGGCAAGCGGAGCCAGAAGCCGGGAGAAGGTCGTCTGGGAGTGGCCCGACGTGGGTGACCGCATCGTCGAGGAGTGGCGCTGATGGCCATCAAGGGCAGCCTCAAGGAGGCGAGTCTTCCGGATGTAATCCAGCTGCTGTTCCTGGGTCGCCGCACGGGCTGTCTCGCGCTTGCCGACCGGCACAACTTCGGCACCATCTATTTGGACGAGGGGCAGATCACCTATGCCACCATCGTCAACCGCCGGGATCGCCTGGGAGACTTGCTGATCCGCAAGGGACGGATCACGGCGGAGCAGCTCGAGCGAGCTATTGCGGCCCAGGAGGACGACCGGGAGCACAAGCTGGGGGAGATTCTCGTCGGGCGCGGGACGCTGACCCGCGCTGAGCTGGAAGACTACATGCGGATTCAGATCGAGGAGGCGGTGTACTACCTGTTCACCTGGACCTCGGGGACGTTCAACTTCGAAGCCGGTCTCCGGCCCGAGAGCGAGGACTTCCTGGTCCGCATCAGCCCGGAGGCGCTGCTGCTCGAGGGCGCCCGCAGGGTGGACGAATGGAGTCTGATTGAGAAGAAAGTCCCATCCTTCGACCTGATCTTCTCGGTTGACCAGGACCACATCGGGCAGTCGGCCCCGACCCTCTCCACCGAACAGCAACGATTGTTGCCCCTGATCGACGGGACCCGCGATGTGCAGCAGATCATCGACCAGTCCGGTCTGGTCGAATTCGATGTGGGTAAGGCGCTCTATGGTCTGATCACCGCCGGGTTCGCCCATCGGGTGGGCACCTCGACGGCGGCGGCACCGAAGGCCAATGACAGCCGGGTGGATGAGCATCGAAATCTGGGTGTTGCCTTCTACAAGGCGGGAATGCTCGACGAAGCCCTGCGAGAGTTCCGCCGGGTCACCGATCTGCGCCCCGCTGATAGCACCGCTCCGCTCTTCCTCGGCTTGATCGCCATTCGCCAGGCTCGATGGGAGGAGGCGGCCTCGGCGCTGAGGCAGGCGTCGGAGGCCGGAGTGCCGAAGGCAGCCGCACTGCATAATCTGGGATTCGCTCTGGAGCAGCTGGGCCGGCTGGACGAAGCCGAGGCCGCGTACGGAGATGCCGCCGGGCGGGCGCGCGAAGATCCTCGCATCACGCTGGGCTGGAGTATCGTGGCGTTGAAGCGAGGTGACCACAAAGTAGCCCACGCTCGCCTGGCACGTACCCAGGAGCTGCTCAAGGGGAAGCCCGCGCCGGCGCTCTGGCACTGGGCGTCCAGCCTGGCGTGCGCCGGACTGGACGACGGCGAGGGAGCCCTGAAGGCAGCTCGCGACGGGGTGGCGGCGTTTCCCAGCAACGCGGTGCTCCAGAACAATCTCGCGGTGCTGCTCGAGCTGAGCGGTGACATCGAAGAAGCCGAGTCAATGTTGCGCGCCGCTCTGGCGGAGGATCCCTCGTTGCCCCAGGTGTCCAAGAACCTGGCGGACATTCTATACCGCAACGGCCGCTACGAACAGGCGGCCGAAGCCTACGAGCGGGCCGCCAAGCTCAACCCCGAGCTGGGTGACGACCTCTACTTCAAGTTGGGCAATATCGCCTACAAGAAGCGGGACCACGCCCGGGCGCGGGAGAGCTGGGCTCAGGCCACCTCGCTTAACCCGGGCCATCAGCTCGCCCGCGCCAATCTCGAGATGCTGGACCTGGCGCAATGATGCCGGCTGATGCCGCGGCCTTCGCCGCGCTAACGAGGAAAATCTCCCGCGAGGCGGGCCTCACCCTCGATGCCTACAAGGACAAGTGTCTGCGTCGGCGGATCGCAGTCCGCATGCGCGCCTGCGGTGTCCACACCTTTTCGGATTATCAGACGGTGCTCGATCGCAGTCCGGCCGAATACGAGTGCTTGAAGGATGCGATCACCATCAATGTCACCCGGTTCTACCGGAACCCGGAGACCTGGACCCTGCTGCGCGCCGGGCTGCTGGAAGGGGTTTGCGCGGGTGACAGAGGGGAAGTGCGCGCCTGGAGCGCCGGCTGCTCGTCCGGCCAGGAACCGTATACCCTGGCCATCCTGATGGCCGATCATTTCGTGCGGCAAGGCAATCCGGACGGCTTCGGGCGGGTAACGATCGACGCCACCGATATCGATCGGCAATGTCTGGAGCAAGCCCGGTTGGGGCGATACCGGCGCGAGGCTCTCGCCGATGTTCCCTCCGAACTCGCCCAGCGCTATTTCGAGGATGATGGTGACGAGGTCCGGGTGATCGAGCGGGTGCGCCGGCAGGTGCTCGTACGCGCGCTGGACCTCAATAGTGAGGCGCCGCCCCGGCGGCACTATCAGCTCATCCTGTGTCGCAACGTCGTCATCTATTTCGAGCGCGCCACCCAGGAGCGGGTGTTCACGGCGTTCGCCGACGCGCTGGCTCCCGGCGGTATTCTGGTGCTGGGGAAAGTCGAGACTCTCTTCGGCCCTGCGCGTGAGCGCCTGACCTTGCTGGATCCGCGTGAGCGGATCTACCGGCTGAACGCGTGAGCGGCCGGGAGGTGGTGGTGCGGGTGGCCGACCTGCGTTGCGGGATGGGCGATGACACGCTCATCACGGTCGGGCTGGGCAGCTGCGTGGCCATCCTGCTCTACGATGCCGAGGCCAGGATTGGAGGCATGGCGCACATCCTCCTGCCATCGCCGGCGCTTAGCCGCCAGGACAAGAACCCCGCCAAATTCCCCCAGACCGCAGTGCCCCGGCTGATGGAGCTGATGGCCGCGGATGGAGCCAAGGCGCAACGGGTCACCGCCCGTCTGGCCGGGGGGGCCAGCATGTTCGCCTCTCTGGCACCACCCGGGACGATCCAGATGGGGGAGCGCAATCTGGTGGCCGCCAGGCAGGTCCTGAATACCCACCACCTTCCACTCGTCGGTGAGGCGGTCGGTGGCGACTTCGGCCGCACGGTACGGTTTCGAATTTGCGACGGCCAGGTCCAGATCAGTACGGTGGCGCACGGGGTCCAGCATCTCTGACCCCGGACGCGTCCTCGTCGTGGACGACAGTCCCTTCTTCCGCCGGCTGCTCACCGATGTGGTGGACGCGTCGGGCGAGTTCCGGGTGGTCGCCACCGCGCGTGATGGAATGGATGCGGTTCGGAAGGTGCGAGCCCACACGCCTGACGTGGTTCTGATGGACATTGAGATGCCGGAGCTCGATGGGCTCGGCGCCATCGGACACATCATGGCGGAGTCGCCGCGCGCCATCGTAGTGGTCAGCGCTCACGTTGGTCCCGGAGCCTCGGCCGCCATTCGCGCCCTGGAACTCGGGGCGGTGGATCTGGTAGCCAAGGAGGAGGGGCGGGGAACGGAGGCGATCGCTCGCTTCGCCGAGCGGCTGATGATTGTCCTCCGCGCCGCGCGGGCGGCGGACGTGAAACGATTGGCGGCGCCGGAACGCCAGAAGCGCGAGATGGTTCCGGGGCCGCAATCCACCGCCACCGGTGCCGCCCGGCTCTGCGTTGCGGTGGCCGCCTCGACCGGCGGCCCTCGCGCGCTGGCCGAGGTAGTGCCTCAGCTGCCGATCGGGTTCGACGCCGCAGTTCTCATCGTGCAGCACATGCCGCCGAATTTCACCAGGAGCCTGGCCGAGCGGCTGGCGGCGCAGAGCCGGTTCAGGGTGGTCGAGGCCCAGCACGGTATGCTCGTACTCGCCGACACTGCCTACGTGGCGCCGGGAGACTACCACATGCGGGTGGCATTGGGGCCAAACGGCTCACTGCTCACGCTGGACCAGGAGCCCAGCCTCTGGGGCGTGCGCCCCGCCGCCGATCCGCTCTTCGGCAGCGTGGCCCTCCACTTCGGTCCCCGCGCCATCGGTGTGGTTTTGACGGGCATCGGAAGGGACGGCGCCGAGGGGCTGCGCAAGATCCACGACGCCGGCGGCATCGGCATCGCCCAGGACCGGGAGACGTCAACCGTCTACGGAATGCCGGCGGCGGCCCTCCAGGCTGGGGGAGCGCGACATGTCCTTCCGGTCACGGAAATCGCCGGACGGGTCGCTGCCGAGCTGGACAGGATGAAGCCCCAATGAGCCGGGCCGGGGGTGGGTTCCTCCTGGTTCGTACGGCGGGTCGTCGCGTCGGGCTCGAACTGGCCCATGTTGTTGAAGTGATCCAGCTCGGATCGGTGCACTCTGTCCCATCCCGCGAGCCGGCCGTGCGAGGGGTGACCACGGTGCAAGGGCGCATCATCCCGGTGCTGCACCTGGGAGCCTTGCTGGACCTTACCGAGTGTCCAGTCACTCTCGGCGACACTCTCGTGGTGGTGACGGTGGCTGGGCGGCGAGTCGGTCTGGAGATCGATGACGCCGAGGTGATTGTCCGGGAGCCGGCCCTGCCGGTGCCCCCCGGTGCAACCTTTCCCTGGGCCATCGGTGTCGCCCGGCATCCCGATGGGCTGGTGCCGCTGCTGGACCTGGCCGCGCTCAGTTCGCGCTTTACGGAGGCTTCATCGGCATGAATACCGACGACGACATTCAGGTCGTGACCTTCCGGGTAGGCCGGCAGGAGTTTGCCTTCGACATCCTTCAGGTCGAGCGAATCCTGCGCTATACGGAGCCGTCGCCCTTGCCGAAGGCGCCACAGTTTCTCGAAGGAGTGATGCAGTACGGAGACGGTGCCGTACCGGTGCTCGATCTGCGGAAGCGGTTCGAGCTCGAGGCAACTATCGGCGAGGAGACCCGCCTCATGGTGCTGGAACTGGACACTCAGCGGGTGGCGGTTCTCGTGGACGAGGTCCGCGAAGTGATGCGGGTGGACACTACCACCATCACCGCGCCGGGTCCGATGGTAAGCGGGCTCGCGGCAGCCTACATCTCGGGCATCATCACTCGGCCCGGCCGCACCATTATCATCCTCAACGCGCGCAAGCTGCTCTCGGCCACCGAGCGGCTGGCGTTGGAAAAAATGGGAGCTGCCTAGGTGAACGATCAGTGGCTGTCGGAACTGCGCACCCAGCTCACCGAGATCTCCGGCCGGGTCGACGCTGCCGCCGCTCCGGAAGAGCGGGAGAGTCT
>JALYPB010000064.1 GCA_030856585.1 Gemmatimonadota bacterium
CACCACCGCCGTTACCCCGATACGCGACGCCGACGCCTGAAGATCGGTTACGCTTTGGCAGCGTTCGACCTGGAAGCCGGCTCCGCGCAAGAGAAGCGAGACGATCCGGATCAGGTCCTCGTCAGGCAGGTGCAAGAGAGCTGTGCCGCGCTGCAGCAGCGATATCTCGTGGTCCTTCCGCTCCAGATCTACCATGCGGACCCCCCGCAGGTAGTCCTTGCTCCGGATCTCCCGGAGCTTACCGATCCGCTGCACGATGTCGCGGATGCGGCGCAGCGCCTGGCGGATGTCCTCCAGGCCCTGCTTCAGGGTCTCGGGGCCAGCGCCGGGATCGTTCAGCAACAGCTCCACGTCGGCAAAGGCCGCCATGAGCGGGTTATTGATCTCGTGGTGGAGCGTCACGGTCATCTCACCAACAGCCGCCAGGCGCTCCGCTCGAACCAGGTCCTGTTCCGCTTCGGCCAGGGCTTTGCGCAGCTCGCGTCCCCGCCGTACCCGCTCCAGGATCTGAGGCAACAGCTCGGTCAGGGCCGAGTCCTTGGCCAGGTAGTCGTCGGCACCCCGCCGCAGCGCGGACGCCACCAGTGACTCGTTGCCATGGCCAGTGACCAGTATGACAGCCGGCGGCGCAGGCCGGGTACGGATGGCATCGAGGACATCGAGGCCGCTGGTGTCCGGTAGCTGCTGATCGAGGAGCACAATATCGATGCCCTCGAGCGACGCCAGGGCGGCACGGCCGGTTGCAACCTGGACTGCCTGCTGGTAGCCATTCGAGGCCAGGACATGCTGCACCAGCCGGCCCAGATCCGGGTCGTCATCCACCAACAGAATCCGGGGCAGCGCGGGCTCAGCCATGGGCCGGTGCCGCGCCCGGGCGGAACCCCACGCGGGCGAACTTTTCCCACCCGGTCTTGCCCCGCCAGGCATCCCAGAGACCCCGGACTCGCCAAAAGAGCGTGAGCTGCCGGTAACCGAAGTTCTCCAGAACCGCATAGGCAAGCAGAATCAGGACCTCACGCCGGCGACTGAAGGGGAGCAGGTGACGCTGTAGACGGTCAGCCAGACCATAACGGAAGCGCCAGGCGCCGACCAGCACCGCGAGTACATTCACCAGAACCCCATAGCCCAGCGATGCCAGCAGGAACGCCCACAGGTAGGGATAGTTGACCAAAGGGTAGTCCAGCACCTGCTCCATGACCAGGAGAAAGAGCAGGCAGAGGTACCCCGCAATTTCCACCAGGGGGCCGTAGTACTCGAACAGCCAGAAGGCCGGGAGGGCAAACCAGCCGATGCGGCCATACTTCCGGCGTCCTATCATGGCGCGATGATATCGCAGCGACTCGCGGAGCCCGCGATACCAGCGGCCACGCTGCTTGCGAAGCGACTCGAATGATTCGGGAACCTCGGTCCAGGCTACCGGGTGGGGGAGGAAGACGATGCGCCGGTCGGACAGCTTGTCGAGCACGAAGCGGTGCAAACGGACGATGATCTCCATGTCCTCGCACACGGTGCCGGCCCGGCGGCCGACATACTCCTCGGTAATCCGGTGCCGCAGAAATGGGGTGAGATAGCCGCCGGCACGTATCACGGTCTCTTTTTCGAAGACCGCAAAGACCCCGCTCAAGATCAGAATGGACCGCATGCGGTCGAGGCCGGTCCGGGCGGTGGTGAACGAGCGAAGGTACTCCACCATCTGAAACCGCGGCAGCGACCGGGCCGGAAGCCCAACTTCGATTACCTGGCTGTTGCGGACGGTGCAGCCATTGGCAATGGCGACCTGGCCGCCGACTGCCACCACCCGCGAATCCTCCTGGATCACCCGCATCAGTTCCTTGAGTGCCCGCTGGTCGAGGATCGAGTCGGCGTCGAGCGACACGAAATACGGAGCAGTGGCGGCGTTGATGCCGGCGTTCAGGGCGTCGGCCTTGCCGCCGTTTTCCTTGTCGATGACGATCAGGCGGATGACGCTCGAGGGCAGGCGTATGGTCGACTCGTACACCGCCTTCACCCGGGCGGTACCGATGGCCGGCCGGTACGACAGCTCCGTCCGGCGGAGCCGGAAGGCATCCTTGAGCCGGTCGAGGGTTCCGTCGCTGGACCCATCATTGACTACCATCACCTCGAACCTGGGATAGTCACACCGAACCAGGCTGGTGACGCTGTCTACGATGGTCACTTCCTCATTGTACGCGGGCACGATCATGCTGAGCGGCTTGGTGAGGTCTCCTCTATCCATGAGATCGAGATCGTCTACGAAATGCCCTGCCACCCGGCGGCGGACCTGACGGGCCGACAGCCCGATCAGCCACAGGGTGTAGGTGTTGTAGAGGAGGAAGTACCCCAGGAATACCGGCTGGACCACCAGCGCGAACACGATGAGGGCCCCGGTAAGAGTCTCGATCACGCCGAGGCTCCCGGCAGGCTCACCAGGGAGATTTCCAGGGCTCCGCTCACCCGGTGACGAATCGATGGGACCGGATCGGTGCGCGCCACTTCGTGAGCCACTCCGTCCTGCAGCAGCGCCAGCGCGAGGGCCGCGGCGAGTCGCCGCTCTTCCGAGACGGCAGTGCGGGCGTCCTCCCGGAGGCCGGGGAGATCGGCTCCATCCCGGACAGCCTCGGCGGCAACCTGGGCGTCCAGCCCCGGAGGGAAGGGCAGGGCCATTCCCTGCACCAGCCGGGCAACGTAGGCCGCCGCACGCACCGTCATATCAGGATCGGCGGCCAGGTGATCGAGCGTGGTCAGGCCGGGCTTCAGGAGCCGGGCCGCCCGGCCCAGGACGAGGGCAACCTGGCGGCGTACGCCGGCATCGGGATCCTGGGTCATACGCTCGAGAAGATCGTACCGCTCGGCTGCCAATGCCGCTCCTGCCGCCGCCCGCCGGACCGCAATATCCGGATCAAGAATGAGCGCCTCCAGGGAGGCCGGGTCCGCTATTTCGGGACGGTTACGCCAGAGATCGACAACAGCTCCACGGACCTCGGGAGAGCTGCTGCGCGCAAACGGCGGCAGCAGCCCCGGCAGCTCCGGATGGACAATGTGCCGGGCGATCCGGATAACCAGTACCGCCCGCTCGCTTTCGGGGGGCAGCCCCCGCGCAACTCGCGCGAACACCGGCAAGTGCTGCTCGGCCAGACCCGCGGCGGCCGCCAGGACGGCCGGATCTTCATCCGTTCGAAGCATCTGGACTATTCTGGCCAGGGCCCGCTCCGGTGCCACCTTTCCGAAGAGTGCCACGGCAGTCCGACGTACCACCACACTGGGATCTCCAAGCGCCCGGGCCGCAGCGGTGAGCAGCTCCTCGCCGTCGAGAACGTCCCCCACGGCAGTCAGCGCGGCGGTGCGCACTTCGGGGGTTGGGTCTTCGCGCACTACCCGCAAGAGCGCGCCGCGGCTCTGGTCACCCTGAAAGGCGCGAAGGCTGTTGATCAGGCGAACCCGCTCTCCAGCATCGAGCATGTTCCTCATACCCCGGGCCAGCGATGTCTGAGCCTCCTCATCATTCGGCGTACCCAGCGCGCGTAGCTCCAGGCGCCGGCCAGGCGACAACCGGCTGCCGAGTAGCCGGAAGCGCGGATCCGCCTTCAACCGCTTGCGCAGCAGGCCTCGCACCTCGCCCTGGTCGGGCATCTCCACTACGTGGGCCACGATGCTCTGCCGGTCGAAAGCCCCTGCTGCGAGCGCCGCCGCAGCCCGCACGTTAGCGGGTTCACCCCGCCGGCACGCCGTAATGAGCGCACCCTCGCCCTCGGGCACCTGAAGCAATCCAATGGCGAGCGCGGCCCGTTCCCGCACCAGATCGGAGGGGTCGTCTTCCAGGAGCGTCAGAAGGGCGTGTCCGTGCTGCAGGCCCTCGACGCCAACGCTGGCATCGATCGCCCTCGCACGCACCAGGTCGTCAGGATCCCGAAGACCGCCGTTCACCGCTGCCGCTGCCAACTCCCGCTCACTATCGGAACGGCCGACCCGCTCAACCGCCTCGATGGCGGCTGCCCTCACGACCGGTATGTCGTCCCGGAGAAGCCGACCCAGCACCGGAAGGGCCTCGGGCGAACGGGACCGGCGCAGGCTACGAATCAGGGCGAGCTTGCTCTCCCCGTCCGCAGTGTCGACCAGCGCTTCGACGAGGCCTGCCAGTGCCCGGACATCCAGTCGGCCGACCGCAATCGCGATGGCCTCACTTACGTCAGCGGACGGATCGGGGAAAGCCTGGAGCAGTTGCGGTACCACCGATTGGTCGCCCAGGCCGCCCAGTGCCCGTGCGGTCTTGAGCCGCACGCTTGTGTCGCTATCACCCAGGAGGTCGATCAGGCCGGGCACCAGCGATGTGAGTCGTGCGTCGACCGCTGCTCCAACCGCGGACTCCCGCACCATGGGACTCGGATCGTTCAGAAGGCGGCGGATATCGGATTGGGAGATCACCGGGTTCACGGCTGCCAGCGCCCGGACGGCGGCGGCGCGCACCAGTGGATTCGGGTCAGAGGCCTGGGTCCGGAGCAACCCGATGATCTCAGGGCCGCCGAGGTCGCCTACAAGGCTGACCGCCGCGGTGCGCACCCGTTGATCCGGATCTGAGAGCCCCGCCGTCGCCACGGTCAGAGCTTCTGGACGGCCGAGTGAACGCAGTGTCCTGAACGCCAACGCGCGCAGCGGCGCTTCGGGATCGCTGGAGGCGATCTGCAGAAGGTCGGGGAGCAGATCCTCGCGTCCGGTCCGTTGGGCTGCCGTGACAACCGCCTCCCGGACCATGGGAGAGGGATGCCGGGCCAGCTCGGCGATGATCTCGCGCGTTCCGGAGGTAGCGAACTTGACCAGGGTGTCAGCGGCCTCCTCGACCCGCTCACCGCGCTCGATCAGGCGGACCAGGTGATCCGGTACCCCAAGCCGTTCGAGTGCCACCGCCGCCCGGACCCGAATTTCCGAATCGGGGTCATCCAGGGCCACCAGCAGGGGGCCTTCCGCCACTGACCCGATCTGCTCCAGCGCCTCGACGCTGCGCATGCGAACCCACCAGGCCGGGTCCCCCAGTGCGCGCACCAGGCGGTCGATGACCTCGGGCCCGCCAAATTGCGCTAGCGCGGAGGCGATGCGGACTCTGACGAAGGGGGCGGGGTCGGTGAGCAGATGTTCCAGCAGGTAGCCGACGGCGCGCGGATCTCCAAGCCGGCCCAGCGCGGTTGCAGACTTGCCCCGCACCTCGTCCTCCGGGTTGTCGAGCGATCGCACCAGCGCCGGGAAGGCGCGCTGGGCTCGCACCTCTCCCAGCACATTGGCCGCCCACGCCCGGGCGGGCTGGCGGCTGGAATCATTGAGAACGGCGATCAGCGGATCGACTGCCGGCTCGCCATGGCGGGTGAGGATGTCGGCGATGCGGGGCGCCAGCCAGGGCTCGGCGGTGCCCAAGGTGCGGATCAGCGGCTCTACCGCGCCTGGGTCCGCAATCCTGGCCAGGGCGCGGAGCGAGACTTCGCGGACATCCGAGTCCTCCGTCCGGGTAGCCTCCACTGTTTCCAGCAGAGCAGGAACGGCCTTGGCTCCGCCTACTCTCCCGAGCAGCTCGGCGGCGAACGCCCGATCCCGCCACTTCCGGGCGGAACGGAGCTGGTCAATGTATTTGTCCACCAGGCCCAGCTGGTCGTAGGCCTCGAGCAGCCAGGTGGGACGTCCGTTGGCCGCACGCGCCTGCTCCTCCAGCACCGCTTCCAGGGCGCCAAGATCGCTGAGGGTGCCCATCTGGTGGATCGCGGGGCCGAGGAGCGCCTGCTCCCGCGATGCCAGGTCAACCACCAGGTCCCGGTAGAGCCCTTTCCGGCCGGCCATGCGGTGCTCAACCCGATCGAGGTACCATGTGTCGATGAGCCAGGCGAGAACCGTCAGGATTCCCACGGCCAGCATGGCCCCGGCAGCGATGAGAATGAGGTTCAACGCCGTCATGGGGCACCCGCAAGGCCGATCGGGGTCTAAGTCTGGTTCGGGGTATCAGCAGGTCAGACGCGTGCGTCGTCCAGAAAGACCAGCGTCTGGCGATGGGAGACCACCGCTTCGAGGGCACGGTGGACAGCGGGGTCTACCACTGTACCAATAAGGTCCCGCATCCGCTCCACCGCAACATCGGGAGGCATCTTCTCCTGGTAGGGCCGGGCGGTGGTCAGTGCGTCGAAGATCTCGACCGCGCCGACGATCCGGGCGCCCAGAGGAATCTCCTCGGCCTTGAGCCGGTCAGGGTACCCCAACCCATCCCATCGCTCGTGGTGACTGCGGACGAACCCGATGACGTCCTTGAGGTGGACCAGTGGCGCCAGGATCTGCGACCCCACGGTCACGTGCTGCTTGACGTGGTCGTACTCCTCTTCGGTGAGGGGGCCCTGCTTGTTGAGGATCTCTTCCCGGATGCCGATCTTGCCGATGTCGTGCAGCCGACCACCGGTGCGCACCGACTCGATCAGTTCATCCCCGCAGCCGTACTCGGCGGCCACCATGGCCGACAGATCGGCCACCCTGGCCGAGTGGCCCCTGAGGTAGGGGTCCTTGGCTTCCAGCGCATTGACCAGGGCTTCCAGGGTCGCCACCGAGATTCGCTCCTGATTCTCCTGTTCAACCCGCCGCTCGGCCACCCGGGAGGCCACTTCCTCTTTCAGCCACTGATTGATTTGCTGGCCTTCCATGAGGGTATGGCGCCGCTGGAGGGCATGATGGATGGCCCGGCTGAGGTGTCCGAGGTCAATGGGCTTGATCAGGTAATCGAAAGCGCCGCGCTGCATACAGAGCGCGGCGCTGGTTGCGTCATTGACGGCGGTCAGCATCAGGAGCGCAATGCTGGGCTCCAGCTCCATGATCTGAGGTACCAGCTCCACACCGCTGATCCCGGGCATATTCACGTCCAGGAGCATGCCGGTGATCTTCTGGCGCTGAAGAATCACCAACGCCTCTTCGCCGCTCGACGCGGTGGCAACTTCGTATCCCTGCTGGATGAGAAACTTGCGGAGCGCGTTGCGAATCGAGTCTTCGTCGTCCACCACCAGCAGCGTGATCGGCCCATCGGTCAGGGGCAAAGACTCCTCCAGTACGGCTATGGCTATTGGCCGTCAGTTAACCTAACAGGTTCGTTATGGAAGGCGGTGTGCCGAGCCGGAACTATTACCCGAACCCGTGACGCAGAATTCGTTGCTTTAGCCAATAGCCAATAGCCCAGAGCTTTACCCCACAAACTCCACTCTTACCCTCTCCGGTATTACCCCTGCCTCATACCCCCGGTCGAGCAGCAGCTGAACCGCCTGCCGCCCACGCGGGCCGTAGTCCACCGTCCACTGGTTGACATACATCCCGACGAAGGTGTCGGTGCGCTCGTCGCCGATCCCGCGGTTGTACTGCTTGGCGTGGGTAAGGGCTGGCTCCCGATGCTCCAGCGCGTACACGATGCTGGCCCGAAGGTCACGGGCGATCTGCGCGGTGACCTCTGCGCCCAAATCGCGCCGGACGACGTTTCCGCCGAGGGGAAGGGGGAGGCCGGTGTCCTCCAGCCACCAGGCACCGAGATCGGCCCAGAGGTGCAGCCCGGAGTCGACGTAGGTCAGCTGGCCTTCGTGGATGAGAAGGCCGATATCGACCTCGCCGCGGTGGACAGCGTCCTCGATCTGATCGAACGGAACCGTGACAGTGATGCAGTCCGGCTGAAACAGCTGCAGTGCGAGGTACGCGGTCGTCAGCTCGCCCGGGACCGCCACCCGGCGACCCTTGAGCGCGGCTCGCGCGTCGGCGGGGCAAGGAAGCTTGGAGACCAGCCTTGGGCCATAACCATCTCCCATGGATGAGCCGGAACTGAGCAGCCCGTAGTCACGCCAGAGGTATGCGTACGCGTGGATGGACACGGCGGTGACCTCCAGCTCCGCTCGCCGCGCCCGCTGATTGAGCGATTCTATATCCGCCAGCTCGTGGACGTAGCGCAGGTCGCCGGTATCGAGCTTCCCCGCCGCGAGCGCATAGAACATGAAGGCGTCATCGGAGTCCGGGCTATGCGCGACGTGGATGGTTCGTGGCGTCATGGCCGCTGACTCTTTTCAGCGTCAGCTTTGAGCTGCTCCACCACGGGCCGGTGCTCCAGGTACTCCACTCGCTTCAGCCGCATTTCCGCCTCGTAGTGGGAAAGGAAGTCTTTCTGGGCCCGGGCCAGGGCAGCAGGCTCGTTCTGCAGCCGGGCCGCTGTGGCACGGATGACGTAACCGAACAGGTGGCCCGGAGATTCCTTGACTATAGTATCCGCCAGCGCGCGGGCCGCCGGGAGGTTTCCCACCTGCATCTGGAGCACCGCCGCATGATAGCGGGCGTCGGCGTCCCTGGTCTCCAACTGTTGATACGCCCCGAGCGCCATCGGGGTGAACCGTTCCACTTCGGCCGAGTCGCGTCGCTCCGAAGCCTGCATGATCCGGTTGTACAGACGGTCGAACCGTTCGCGCGGGGTCATGGAGCTGATATCCGGAGCCGGTCCCGACGGTCCGGCGGTTGCCACGGCACCGGCGCTGGAGCCCGCGTTGGCCATGTCGGGCGCGGCCGGCCCGGAGGCATCTCTCGACACCTTATACGCAATCCCGGCTACCAGCAGCACGCACACAGTGCCGGCGACGAGCCAGGCGCGCCGATCGGACCTGCCAGCACTGGACTTCCGCGCCAGAGAGTCCACCGGCTGACCACAGCGATGGCAGAAGCGGGCCTGAGGCGAGAGCTCGGCCTGACAGTGGGCACAGGCGAGCCGCCCGAGGCGTGTACCGCACCCGCTACAAAAGCTGCCCGTTGCCGGGGTGCCGCAGCTGGGACAGGGAGCCGGAGCTGGAGAGGTCATGGGAGAGAAGCGTAAACGGTGAACGGTAAACGGTAAACAGGGAGTCAGGAGTCGGGAGTCAGGAGTCGGGAGTGGGGTCTCGGGAGAAACCCCGGTTTAGTTCCCCAGGCTCACTTTCGCCTCCAGACTCAAGGCCGTAGACTCCAGAC
>JALYPB010000069.1 GCA_030856585.1 Gemmatimonadota bacterium
GGCCAGCAGCTGCGCGCCGAGCAGCTCCCGGAGCTTGGCGGTCAGGACCTGGGTGGAGAGAGCGGCCTGCGACGAATCCGAGGCCTCCTGGACGTTGGCCTGGGCGTTGTAGAGCGCTACGGGCAACACCACGACCTTGGCAGTGGGCGCCGCTCGCGGCCCCATAGACTCGGTCTGTGCTCGCATGTCACGAGAGATGAGGACGGCGGCGAGAATGGCCAGGCAAGCCGTCACTACTCGCTGATTGGTCGAAGAGTTTGTCATGCGTGAAATATAGACGCGGAACGGCCTTGCACCCAGAGGACCGCGCTCAGCAGCCGCGGGTGTAATACCATACGAGAGGCCGGCCATCCGCCCGGAGATACCGGATCCAGGCTTCGGCTGTCCGCGACTTGGCCGCATCGGACCCACAGATGTCCGCCGGCTCAGCTACCCGGACCCGCATCCAGGGTCCACGGACTTCGAGAGGGTGAAGGATGTAATCCGCATTCGACCCGGTCTCTACTGATAGGGGCAGCTTTCGTCCGGCCGGGTTGGCGTAGAACCGCGGCGGCTGACCCGGCAGGAAGAACACCCGATTGTGGGCAAGGACTTTCCGCCAGAGAAGGTATTTCACACGGGTAGAGTCCAGCGACATCCAGCCGTGGTACGGGGCACCGTCCTTGTGGAAGCCGAGGATCACTCTGCCCCAGGAACCTGCGACGGCTAAGCTGTCGAGGGGGATGCCTGACTCCTCGTAACCAAATTCCAGGACATTTGGCCGTAAGCGGACAGGGGCCCCCACCGAGTAGCTCCAGCTGATCCCCGGCTTGAGTTCGGTATAGAGAAAGGCCCCAACGACCGCGGAGCCCGGATCGGGTTGGGCTCGGATGAGCAGGGTGTCAGCTTTGACCCTGCCGTAGCCGGCGCCACCGCTGCAGTAGGCGATCCCAATGCCCCGATCGCCCTGACCGCTATAGGAATCGGATCCGGTTGACCTTACCCACACGACACCATCGAGCGGCTCCTGCCCGCTCACCGCCGGCGCTCCCGCCAGCACAAGAGTCCAGAGAAACAGCACCGACAACCGCAAAGAGATCTGTGGCATGGCCTCAATGTACGTCGCTACCCCGAAAGGCGGTTCTTGCCAGCTGGCCAGGTGGCCATTATACTTAAGCCATATGGCTAGACCTCTCCACGCCACTCTCATTCCGGCTGCCGGAGCCGGCACCGCGGATCTGAGCGAGATCCAGTCCCGCATCCGGTCCGGGCGCACCGAGGGCCACTACTACGTGGCGCTCCTGGGTCTTCGGACCTACCAGCCACTGGCGCTGGACCGCCACGTGCGGAAGGGTCTGGCGTACTCGAGCTTCCTTCGCTTCCAGCGCAACACCAGCCTGTCCGCCCGGGCCATCGCGGAGCTGATCCAGATTCCCACCCGGACGCTGACTCGACGCAAGAGCGAGGGCAAGCTGGCCCCGGAGGAGTCCGACCGGCTGGTACGGGCGTCCCGGATCTTCGGCCGTGCCATGGAGCTCTTCGAGGGTGACAGCGACGCGGCCCGGACGTGGCTCACGTCTCCTCAGCCGGCACTCGGGGGGCTGGTGCCCCTGGAGCTGGCCCGCACCGATGTCGGCGCCAACGAAGTAGAGAACCTCATTGGCCGCCTCGAGTACGGCATTCCCTCGTAGCGCCTTCGTTGATCACTGCCTGGAGGTTGGTCAAGCCCCGCCACACGGCGGCTGCGTTTGATGGAGAAGGGGCCCGGCTCCACGGTGGGCGCTGGAATAGTCCCGGTATCCGGGTGGCGTACGCCTCGGACAGCATCGCACTGGCAGCGCTGGAAGTGTTGGCCCATCTGCAATCGACCAAGGTGCTCCAGACCTACTCTCTGGTGTCGGTTCGGTTTCCGGAGGAGAGCATGGAGATCCTGGATGCCGCCTCGCTGCCCGCCCGCTGGCGCCGGTTTCCGTCACCTCCTGAGAACCAGGCCATCGGGGACCGTTGGGTGGCGGAGGGAAGATCGCTGATCCTGCGGGTGCCGAGTGTCATCGTCCCTGCCGCGGCCAACTTCCTGATCAATCCCTCTCACCCTGAGTTCGGGAAGGTCGCGGTGGGGCGGCCGGAACGGTTCGCGTTTGATCCAAGGCTTCTCAGGAGCTGACCGTGGCCAGCTCCTGGCGGGGCTCGCTGCGTAGCAGGAGCCACCCGCCTACGATCGCCACCAGATAGAGCAGCACACCCAGCAGATGCACCGCGTCCGCTATCTGTCCGTCACGGCTCATCCACCCCCATTGCCCCAGCAGCGCTGCCCAGTCGTGCTCTCCGCCGCCAACGAGTGGCAACTCCCGCGCTCGCGCGTCCCTGATGTAGACCGAGATGTTCCAGCAGTTCTGACCCAGCCACCAGAGTGGTACCGTGGCTCCGTGCCTGTCGCCCGCTCGCCATAGGGCTACGACAAAGGCTGCCGGCACGATGAGCTGGAAGAGAGTGCCGCCCATGATGGCGAGCGTCTCACCGCCGACGACGAAGACCAGATGGCCGGTCTCATGGATGGCGAGATCCAGGCTGTCGAGCCAGCGATACTCGCCGGGGTTCCGCAGGCAGATGAATCCGTAGATGGC
>JALYPB010000137.1 GCA_030856585.1 Gemmatimonadota bacterium
GTCTGGACCACGCGCTCCATTCCCCCCGACCGGGGCCAGTAGTACTTCGCGAGGTGCAGAATGCGCATGACTCTGGGTAACCTCGGGTGTTCAGACCGGGCCCTCGGTCTATATTCAGCGGTGGTTCCGGCAACTTCACCTGAGATCCCAATCGCTGTCAACCTGAGAAATCGTTTGCGACCAACCCTCGCCGTCGAGATTCCGTGCGCGCGGTAGTCGTTTCCCACCTGTACGCCGATCCGGCCAATCGCGCCAAGCTCCGGGCCCTGGCTGGACTCGGCGTCACGGTGACCGCTCTGGTGCCCGACCGCTGGACCACCAGCGAAGGCGTATCCCAGAGTACCGGTGCGGGGGATGATGCCGGGGTGCAAGTGACGCCCATCCCGGTTAGTGGCCCGGCGACGGACCCGGCCCGCCACCAGTGGAGCGGCGCTGCGTTGCGGCGTGCGATCAACGACTTCCATCCCAACCTGGTCCACGTCGAGGAGGAGCCCTGGAGTCAGCCGGCGGCACTTGGCCTTCGGACGGCACGGCGGCTCGGGGTCCCCGGCGTGCTCTCCACCGCGGAGAGCCTGCCCCGGAGCTACACCCTGGGCCAGCGGTTTCGCCGGGAGCGCAACCTGCGCCTGGCCGCCGGCGTGATCGGCAGCAACAATCTGGCGCTCGCCCTGGCGATCAAGCGGCGTCCCACGGTGCCACACCTTTCCCTCCCCCATCTCGGCGTGACCCCGCCTGCCCTCTCGCCCCGGGTGGCGCACACCGGCCTGTCCATCGGGTTCGTGGGGCGGCTGGTTCCGGAGCGCGGACTCGACTTGCTGTTCCGCTCCTGCGTCGGGCTGGCCGGGAAATGGACGCTGATGGTGGTGGGGACCGGACCGTCCCAGGAGGAGCTCGAGGGACTGGCTCAGCGGCTGGGTATCGCGGCGCGGATCACCTGGGCGGGAGCCCTTCCCCGCGCGGCGGTGGACCAGATATGGCCTCAGCTCGATTGCGTCGTCCTCCCCTCCCGGACCACGCAGCGCTGGGTGATGACGGTGGGCCGGGCCGCAATCCACGCAATGGCGCATGGCGTCGCCGTCGTCGGGACTGACTCAGGGGCTCTCCGTGAGCTGGTGGGGAACGGCGGCCGCATCGTCCCGGAGGAAGACGTCCCCGCACTCACCGCAGCGCTTCAAGAGCTCTACGCCGATCGGTCGCTCAGCGAGCGGCTTGGTGCCGCGGGCCGGCGCCGCGTCATGGAGGAATTCTCGGATGCCGCCCTGGCCGGGAAGATGCTCGCCTTCTGGGGTACGCTGATACCCGCAACCGCTTGACTTTGGGTAACTTACGAGCGATCTTCGCGATCCCATGCAACGACTGAATCGGTTTATCCGCCGCACCGGCGTGGCTACTGCTATCCTCGGGGTGGCGGCGGCCTGGCCCGCCCGGCCGCTCACCGCCCAGGTTCCCCAGATCCCGCCCGGCCAGCAGCTCCCGACGCCCGACCAGGCGCGGGAGCTGATCAAGAATCAGCCGCAGATCGTGAACCAGCTGCGCCAGCGTCTGCTGCAATCGGGTCTCACGCCGGATCAGGTGCGCTCGCGTCTCCGCGCGGCGGGCTACCCCGAGAACCTGCTCGACGACTACCTCACCGGGGCCGACACCACCCGCCAGGTCAGGCCGGGGGCCCGCACAATTGAAGCGGTGAGCGCCCTCGGTATTCTGAGCGACGCCGAGGCGGACTCGCTTCAGGTGCAGGACTCGATGATGGCAATGTCGGACTCGCTCCGATTTCTGCTCGACTCCCTGCGTGCCATGAAGGCCGACTCAGCGCGGGCCGACTCGTTGTCCGATTCGGTCCGGGTCCTCCAGGGGCAGGGTCTGAAGATTTTCGGGATCGAGACCTTCCGGCGCGCCTCGACCCGGTTCCAGCCGACGCAGTCGGGGCCGGTGGACGCCAACTACCGGCTCGGATCCGGCGACCTCCTGGTCCTGATTCTCACCGGCGACGTGGAGCAGGCCTATTCGCTCGACGTGAACCGCGAGGGATTCATCGTGATCCCCCAGGTGGGCCAGGTCCACGTCGCCAACCTCACGCTGACCCAGCTGGAGGAGGTCCTCTACTCCCGCCTGGGCCGGGTCTACTCCGGGGTCCGCCGCGGGCCTAACGCGCGCACCAGGTTTGAGATCACCGTGGGCCGGCTCCGGAACATCCAGGTGTTCGTGGTGGGCGACGTGGTGCGGCCCGGCGCCTATCAGATGTCGGCGGCCGGCACCGCGCTGGGTGCCCTGTACGCCGCCGGCGGCCCGACGTCCAACGGCAGCTTCCGCCAGGTCGAGGTGCGCCGCGGTGGCAAGCTGGTCGATTCCCTCGACATCTACGACTACCTCTTGCAGGGGATCAACCGAAGCGACCTCCGGCTGGACAACGGCGACGTCGTGTTCGTGCCGGTTCACGGCGGCTTTGCGAAGCTCGGGGGGGAGGTCACCCGGCCGGCGGTGTATGAGATCCGGCCCGGCGAGAGTCTCCGGGATCTCATCGGCTTTGCCGGCGGCTTCGGCCCATCCGCCTATCAGGCGCGGGTGCGGATCCACCGGATTCTGCCGCCCGATTCCCGGGGCCCGGGCGGAGGAGCCCGCGTGGTGCTCGACGTAGGTGGGGACCAGACCGCCGGAGGAGTGGTGCCCGCCGTGCCGGTGGCCCCAGGCGACTCGGTCACCGTGCTCGCGATACCAGACCAGGTTCGCGGGTACGTGACCGTAAAGGGCAATGTGTGGGTCGAAGGGAGAGTCGGGTTCGCGCCCGGCATGAAACTGAGCGAGGCACTCCGGGTGGCCGGCGGCCCCAAGCCGGACGTCTATCTCGATCGGGTGCTGGTCTCCCGCACCAACGATGACTCCACCCGGGTCCAGCTTCGCTCCGCCTTTGCCGATTCCACCGGCCGGCTCACCGAAGACCTGACCCTGCAGGACCAGGACGAGGTTCGGGTGTTCTCCCGTGCCACCTTCCTACCCGCGCCCTACGTCACCATCGTCGGCGGGGTCCACAACCCGGGCCGGGTGCCCTACCGCCAGGGGATGACGATGCGCGATGTCGTGCTGCTGGCCGACGGCGTCACCGAAGACGCCGACCTCACCGAAGCCGAAATAGCCCGGCGGACGGATAGCAACGATCCGGGCGCCCTGGCCACGTCGATCACCGTGCCGCTCGACTCGGCGCAGCTTACGCCTGGGGGCTCCAGCGGCGCGGCTGGGCCGTCCGCCAACCGTTCGGTTCGGGGCGTTCCCGATGTAGCGCTCATGCCGTACGACAACGTGCTGATCCGGCGCAAGGCGGGGTGGGAATCGCAGCGGCTGGTCTACCTGACCGGGCAGGTCAAGCATCCCGGGCGATACGCACTGCGTTCCAAGACCGAGCGGATCAGCGACCTCATGGCGCGTGCGGGCGGGCTCACGCCTCAGGCTTACGCCGGCGGCATTCAGTTCTATCGGTCCTACGCGCCGGGGCACCGGCCCGGCAACGAGCGGCCGGCTGCCATCAGCGAGGAGATTCCGGGCAAGCGCGATACCCTGCCCCGGGGATTTACCGAGCGGCTCGGCATCGATCTGCCCAAGGCCATGAAGAGCCGTAAGGCCGGGGACAACGTCATCCTGGCCGG
>JALYPB010000145.1 GCA_030856585.1 Gemmatimonadota bacterium
GGTATGGCCCGGCTCTCTCTCGAGGGGCCGGTGGTGGCGCGGGCAGAAGACCGGTTCGTGCTCCGGAGCTATAGCCCGGTCACAACCATCGGGGGTGGTCGTGTGCTCGATCCTTCACCGCCGGGTCGTCGCAGCGCGTGGCCCGAAGGGCTCGCCTCTCGTGATCCGGCCGAGCGCTTCCGGGCCGCGCTCCTCCGCCGCAGAGAGGGGATCGAGGCTGCCGCGCTTCCCCTGCTCATTGGCCTCCCTCGCGCCGCGGCCACCGAGATAGGGAAGGCCGAGACCACTGCCCGTCTCCTGGGCGAAGTGTGGATGTCGGCGGGCACTGTGAATGAGGTCGGGACCCGCGCCCTCGAGCTGCTGCGGGAGTATCACCGGCAGCACATCAGCGACACCGGGATGCCGCTGGAGACCCTGCGACATTCGCTCAAAGCCCGGGACGTGGTGGTGGAGGCCGCATTAAGCGACTTTGCGCGGGCCGGCCGCCTCCGGCGCATCGAGGGAGTCGTCGCTCTGGCCGGCTTCGTGCCCCATGTCGTGGGGGGAGACTCAGTGATCGATCGGATCGTTCATATCCTGCACGACGCCCACCTCCACCCGCCCTCTGTTTCAGAGCTGGAGCGCAGCACCGGTCGCCGAGATCTCCTGGCGGTTCTGCGCCTGGCTGCCGCCCGGGGAGAGGTCGAAGCGGTGGAGCGTGATCGCTACTACGCCCGTGCGGCGCTCGACCAGTTCACCGCGGTCCTGAACGACCTGGGCCAGCAAGGCGAGATCATTCCTGGCGCTGTCCGGGAACGGCTCGGACTCACCCGGAAATACCTGATCCCCCTGCTCGAATGGGCGGATGGCAAGGGGATCACGGTGAGGGCGGGGGAGGGTCGGAGGCTGAAGCGAGTCGGGAGTCAGGAGTCTGGAGTCGGGAGCTAGACTTCCAGACTTTCTGCGGTCATCTTCAGCGTAGTACTTGTCGACGCCCTATCCGACCAGCACGGAGGTGCCACTACCGTTCTCATCTTGTAAGAGGAGCGCCCATGGTCCGCTTGGCGTGGCCGGGGTGGTGGCTCGGGCTTCTGGTGGGAGCAGGCCCCCCGGTAGCGGCACAGGCGAACGTGCTCCCTCCGAGGGTCGAGCTGAAGGAGAACTACCCCAATCCGTTTTTCCCGGCGACGACGATCCCGTTCGAAATTTCCCGGGAGGTGTGTGCAAGGGGTCATCAGCCGGTGGTCAGCCTGAAAGTGTACAATGTGCTGGTGCAGGTGGTCGCAATTCCGACTCTGGCGACTGGATCGAGCGAACGGGTGGATAGCCTTCGCTTGCGCTGTGGACAGTATCGGGCCTTTTGGGACGGGCGCTATCTGGATGGACAACACGAGGCCACTCCAGGGGTCTATTACTACCAGCTCACTGTAGATGGCGAGCGGTTTACCCGGAAAATGATCGCACGGAGGAAGACCGCCACTCAGAAGTGATCGCTTGAGGCAGCCCCGACGGCTGCCTCTTTGCGTGTAATGGAGGATGAACGAAACAAGGGACGCGCGACGTTGCTGCCAAACCGGCAGAGTCCCAAGGTACAGGGCTTGCCATTTCCCATGCTAATTTTGACGTTCCTCGAAACCCGCCGGCCCCGGACTCAGCTGGGACGCCGGGCTGTGCCCACGTGAGGGCCGAATGATCCGACCGGAGCGATTGACCATAAAGGCGCAGGAAGCACTCCGCGATGCCGGCGAGCTGGCGCGGGCGCGGGGTAATCCTGTGGTAAACGACGCCCATCTCCTTGCCGTGCTCCTGGCGCAGGACGAAGGCGTGGTGCGGCCGCTGCTTCAGAAGGCCGGGCTCAACCTCACCGCTGTGGCCGAAGCCGTCGAACGCGAGCTGGCTCGCTTTCCAACCCAGTCCGGTGGCGGGGCGGAGCCGAGCTTCAGCCGTGAGTTGCAGCGGATCTTCGATCGGGCCGACAAGGAATCAGGAAAGCTGGGCGACCAGTACATCTCCACTGAGCACCTGCTTGTGGCGATGGCGGATGAGAAGGGGACCGCTCTCCGGAACATCCTGAGCGCTCAGAACATTTCCGCCGATGAATTGCGCCGGGCGCTTCAGGAAGTCCGGGGGTCGCATCGGGTCACGGATCAGTCGCCGGAGGAGAAGTATCAGGCCCTGGAGAAGTACACTCGTAACCTGACTGAAGAGGCCCGGAAGGGAAAGCTCGACCCGGTCATCGGCCGGGATGAGGAGATCCGGCGCTGCATGCAGGTGCTGTCCCGCCGCACCAAGAACAATCCGGTGCTGATCGGAGAGCCAGGCGTCGGGAAGACCGCCATTGTGGAGGGACTGGCCCAGCGAATCGTGAACGGAGACGTGCCGGAATCGCTGCGTAACCGGGAGCTGGTGGCGCTGGATGTGGGCTCGCTTCTGGCCGGGGCCAAGTTTCGCGGCGAATTCGAGGAACGGCTCAAAGCGGTCATCAAGGAGCTGACCGAGAGCGAGGGGAAATTCATCACCTTCATCGATGAGCTGCACACAATCGTCGGCGCGGGAGCAGCCGAAGGCGCCATGGACGCGAGCAACATGCTGAAGCCGCCGCTGGCCCGGGGCGAGCTGCACGTGATCGGCGCCACGACCCTGGATGAGTACCGGAAACGCATCGAAAAGGACCCGGCCCTCGAGCGCCGCTTCCAGCCGGTCATGGTGCCCGAGCCTACGGTCGAGGACACGATTGCCATCCTCCGCGGCCTCAAGGAACGCTACGAGGTCCACCACGGTGTGAGAATAACCGATAACGCCATCATCGCCGCGGCCACCCTCTCCGATCGCTACATCGGCGATCGGTTCCTGCCGGACAAGGCTATCGACCTCATCGACGAAGCCGCTAGCCGGCTCCGGATCGAGATCGACAGTCTGCCGCAGGAGATCGACGAGGTCGAGCGCCGCATCGTCCAGCTGGAGATCGAGCGACAGGCGTTGCTCAAGGAAAAGGACAAGGCCGCGGTGGAGCGCCGGGAGGCGCTGGAGCGTGAGATCTCCACGCTCCGCGAGAAAGCCAACGGGATGAAGGCCCAGTGGCAGGCCGAGAAGGCGGCCCTCCAGGAGATGCAGCAGCTGAAGGCGGAGATCGAGTCTGTGCGGGCGGAAATCGAACAGGTCACCCGCCGGGGCGACCTCCAGCGCGCGGCGGAGCTGCGCTACTCCAAGCTGCCGGAGCTGGAGCGCCGGCTGGCCGAGGATGAGCGCAAGCTGCACGAGGTCCAGGCCGGTGCCATGTATCTGAAGGAGGCAGTGGACGCCGAGGACATTGCGGAGATCGTATCCAAGTGGACCGGAATACCGGTGAACAGGATGATGGAGTCGGAGCGCGAGCGGCTGACCAAGCTGGAAGACGAGCTCGCCCAGCGGGTCATCGGCCAGCGTCAGGCGGTCACCGCCGTGGCCAACGCGGTGCGGCGGAGCCGCGCCGGTCTCCAGGACCCGAACCGGCCACTCGGCTCGTTCATCTTCCTCGGTCCCACCGGGGTGGGGAAGACCGAGACGGCCCGGGCGCTCGCCGACTTTCTGTTCGACAACGAGCGCGCCATGATCCGGATCGACATGTCGGAGTACATGGAGAAGCATTCCGTTGCCCGCCTTATCGGAGCGCCGCCCGGATACGTGGGCTACGAAGAGGGGGGACAGCTCACTGAAGCGGTCCGGCGCCGGCCCTACAGCGTGGTGCTCTTCGACGAGATCGAAAAGGGCCATCCCGACGTGTTCAACGTGCTGCTCCAGATCCTCGATGATGGCCGGCTCACCGACAGTCAGGGACGGCTGGTGGACTTCCGGAACACCGTGATCATCATGACCTCCAACATCGGCAGCCAGTACATCGTCGATGCCGGAGCGCAGCTCGACCCGCGCGGCTGGGAGAACGTGGAAGCGCGGGTTCGCGATGAGCTCCGGAATCACTTTCGTCCCGAGTTCCTCAACCGGGTGGACGACATCATTGTATTCCGCCAGCTCAGCCGGGAAGACCTGGTGCAGATCGTGGACCTGCAGCTCGAGAAGCTCATCAAGACGCTGGAGGACCGGCACATTCGCCTGGACGTTACGCCCCCGGCCAAAGCGCTCATTGCCGCGGAAGGCTACGATCCGGTCTATGGCGCTCGCCCGCTGAAGCGGGTAATCCAGCGCCTGCTTCAGAACCCGATCGCGCTCGAGCTACTGGAGGGCAACTTCCACGAGGGCGACACCGTTCGGGTGGCGCGGGATGGGGACGTGTTGCGCTTCGAGCGGCTTGAACGGGGCGCGGCGGCGGTGCCAGAGATGGCCGGTGCGTAGGGGCACCCCCTCCCCGAGTGATCTGGCAGGGATGGAGGCCGCGCTCCGGCTGGCGCGGGCGGCCTCGGTGCGGGAGGAGATTCCGGTGGGCGCGGTGGTCATCGCCGAGGGCGAGATCCTGGGCGAGGCTCACAACGAGACGGTGCAGCGTCGCGATCCTACCGCCCACGCGGAGCTCCTCGCCATCCAGCGGGCGCTTCAGAAAATGGGAGAGGACCGGCTGCCGATGGCCACGTTATATGTGACGCTGGAGCCCTGTGCCCAATGCGCCGGTGCCATCGTCCTCGCAAAAGTGGGCCGAGTCGTCTTCGGCGCGTACGATGCGAGATGCGGCATGGCCGGCTCGGTGTACGACCTGCTTCGCAATCCGAGATTGAATCACCGGCCGGAGGTTGTGGGCGGCCTCATGGCCGTGGAGTGCGGGGACCTTCTCAAGCGATTTTTTGTGAGCAAGCGTACGGGATTGTAGAGTCGCCGCAGCTGATGCGCGGTCCGCTAGGCGGATACGGAGCACTTCATTCGTACCCGGAGGTATCGATGCAACACAGCCGGCTGCTCTCGGCTTTTGCTCTTTTTCTGTGCTCCCTGCTGCCCGGCTGTGGAGCCGACGGGCCGGGGCCAAGCGAGGATGCGGCCTTGCATGACCGCCTCGTAGTCGAGGCTGGCAGTGGCATCGGCATCATGGCACCGGACGGCAATCAGCGGCGCTCCCTTGCGATTGGAAGCGATCTCGAGCAGGCGTTGTCGCCCGCGGTCTCTCCCGATGGCCGCCGCATTGCATTTACCGGCCTCAAGACCGGACAACTGGACCTGTACGTCATGAACGCCGACGGCTCGGGCCGCCGGCAGCTCACAAACGATCTCGCACAGGAGCTCGACCCGGCGTGGTCACCCGACGGCAACAGTCTGCTGTTCAGCTGGACCGGGACCGCGCCCAGCAGCCCCACGATGCTCGCGGTGATCGGCGCCGACGGGAGTGGTCGGCGCGAGCTGCTGCTGGATGGCTGGGGGGGAGAGTGGTCTCCGGACGGTCGCCGGGTCGCGTTTACCGGGGTCGGAAGCCGGGCCCGGGGGGTATATCTAATGGGGGCGGATGGAAGCAACGTGACCAGCCTGCGCGAGGTATGCGGCTCGGAGTGCGACGACGTCGCCCCACGATGGTCCCCTGA
>JALYPB010000167.1 GCA_030856585.1 Gemmatimonadota bacterium
TGCCAGCACAATCGAGCCGGCCGCAACCACTCCCTGACCCAGTACGCTGCCGACGGTAGTCCAGAACATCCCTCCCGCCAGCCGGCGCCGTACGCTGCCATGGGGCAGAGCAGACATCGTCCGGGTCCGGAACAGCGATGCCAGGGTCATACCGGTTCTTCGATCGCCCGTAATTCCGACCGGCTGATTCTGCGCTGAACCTCGGAGTCCACCAGCTGCCGCAGCTCCTGGCAAAAGCGCTGCGGCGCGAACCGCATGGCGTTCTGGCGGCAGGCCCCCGGCGTTATCGCATCCCCCTCGCGCTCGAAGCGCTGCACGGCCTCCACCACGGCGCTGACCCGCTGTTCCGGAAAAAAGATCCCGGTTGGCTCGGCCTCGCCCAGAGGACGGATGGTCTCGAGAGCGCCACCCTTGCCGAACGCCAGCACCGGCGTGCCGCACGCCTGGGCCTCCAGAGGAGCGATTCCGAAGTCCTCTTCCGCGGCGAAGACGAAGGCCCGCGCGCGGCGGAGCCGGTCGCGGAGAACATCGAATGGTTGCTGACCAAGGAACTCGACGTTGGCTGCTCCCCGGGAGCGTATCCGACGGGCTTCGGGGCCGTCACCGATCACGACCAGCTTTCGCTGAGGCATGGACGCAAACGCCTCGACGATCAAATCCATCCGCTTGTAGGGGACCATGCGGGACGCGGTGACATAGAAGTCTTCTCTGGCCCCCGCCGGAGTGAACGCCTCCACATCGACCGGCGGATAGATGACCGTCGACGTTCGCCGATACACCTTCCAGATGCGGCGTGCGATGAACTGCGAGATCGCTATGAAGCCATCCACGCCGATCGAGGTGCGCACGTCCCAGATGCGCAGCCGATGCAGCAGGTAGCGTGCAAGGAGGGAGCGCGCGCCCCGGTCGAGGCCGGCTTCGCGGAGATACTGGTGCTGGAGGTCCCAGGCGTACCGCATGGGGGAATAGCACATGCAGAGGTGAAGCTGATCGGGGCCGGTGATCACTCCTTTGGCCACCGCATGCGAGCTGGAAATGACCACGTCATAGCGGCTCATATCGAGCTGCTCGATGGCCAGCGGCATCAGCGGCAGGTAGTTGCGGTACTTGCTCCTCGCGCCAGGCAACCGCTGAATGAATGAGGTCCGGACCGCACGTCCCTGCAGAAAGGCGCGCTCATCGGCCGGAACGAAGTCCACCAGGCTGTAAAGGTCTGCCTCCGGGTACAACAGTAGCATCTGCTCCAGCACCCGCTCGGCACCAGCGTAGGTCACCAGCCAGTCGTGCACGATGGCGATTTTCATTGGATGGGCAGCTGGTCTACGAGGCTGAGCAGCGACCGGGCGGCCTTGTTCCAGGTAAAGCCGGCGGCACGCTCGGGCCCCCGCCGGCGGAGGTCCGCCTGAAGCCCCGGGTTGCCCAGCACGGCTTCGATGGCGCGCGCGATATCCACCGGATCTCCCGGGTCGCAGTACAGAGCGGCATCCCCACACACCTCGGGCAGGGAAGCGGCCCGCGACACGATGACCGGGCAGCCGCAGGTCATTGCCTCCAGCGGGGGAAGTCCGAACCCCTCATAGAAGGATGGGTAGACGAAGCAGGCCGCATTCTCGTACAAGGCGCGAAGCTCCCCATCGGTGACTCTTCCGAGCAGGTGGGCCTCGCCGGACGCGGCGCCGCTCAGCCGGAACACCCGGGAATTCGCGCCGCCGGCAAAGACCAGCCCGATGTCCGGGCCCAGGTGCCGGAGCGCAGCCACCATCCCCGCGAAGTTCTTATGCGGGCTCTGGCTGCTGACCGCCAGCAGGTAGCGACCCCGCAGGCCAAGCCGCTCGAGCACCCCGGCATCCGCCGGTTGAGCCAGAATATGCTCACTTCCTGCCGGGATGACCGCGATGCGCTCGGGCGGGATGCCGACATACCGCCCCAGCTCGGATCGTGAGAACTCGGACACCGTGACGACTCTCATGACTTGGTGTCCGAGCCGGCGATGCAGGTACCGGTACCAGAGCCGGAAGGCTCGGGAGTATGTCTCGGGCACGGCAAAGACGCTGGCATCGTGAATGGCTACCACCGTAGAGCGCCCGGCCAGGGGGGCCGTATTACACAGATTCAGGCAGACACCATCGCGGGAGTGACGCGGGAGCTCGAGCTGCTCCCATGCCTGGCCCCGCAGCGAACCCACTGAACGGCTGGCTATCCGGCGAAGCCAGTCCGGCTGTGGTGTGCCGGGAGGAACCAGCAGCACAATTCTCCGCCCTCCATGAGTGCCACCGCTGACAACGAGGGTATCGAGTGCCTTGACGATCTCGGTGGCGTACCGCTGAACCCCAGTGGTGGCCTGACCGAGAAACCGCCCGTTGATGTAGATCGGCCTCACGCGGGAGCGGGATTCCGCGCCTGGAGGGGTTTGTGGGACGCCTCCGCCAGGTAGATCAGCACGCCGACATTCACCCAGAAGAACACGTGCAGCAGCTCATACCCGATCAGCATGTTGCAGAAGATGGCCAGGGCCCCGAGGAAGAACGCCAGATACCGCTCCTGCTTGCCGTGGGGCACCTGGCGGTAGGCCCGATAGGCGAATCTGATGAGAGAGCCCATCATGATCACGACGATGAGAAATCCCACGAGACCCACTTCGGCGAAGATCTTGAGAAAATCCATGTTGGGATAGTACCCCGGAGCGTAGCCTGGGTCGCCGAACAGCATAATGCCCCGAAAGACCCCGTACTGCCCCGGCCCGATTCCGAAGAACGCATGATTGCGGATGACATCGAGCATGAGCACGAGGTTCTCGAGCCGCTCTACGAAGGCGCCTGCCTCGGTGCCCTGGGTCAGGGTGTCGGCAAAGGTCGGCAGACGGAGGAGCAGAAGCGCCAGGAACGGCGTGGCCAGCACCAGGACCCCGATGATGGCCTTTCTCTTCTCCTTGTAGACGAGGAGGAGATAGAGAGCCACGAAGGCGCACGAGATGACCGCGAACTTGGACTGGGACAGCAGCATCGCCAGCAGCCCCAGCCCCGCCAGGGGCCAATAGTGACGAATGCTCGCCCGGGTCAGCATGAGCAGCAGCGGTGTCAGGAGC
>JALYPB010000170.1 GCA_030856585.1 Gemmatimonadota bacterium
AGCGCATCCCGCACTCGGGTGGAGCAGTTGTCCCGGTAGTAGTCGTAATGATAGAACCGGTTTTCGGGTCGCTCATTCCACTCCAGAAAGTTCTGGAGCTCGCGCCGGGACTGTGGGGGCATCTCCAGCTCCTGCACCCAGACCGAGCGGTTGGCCCGGCGATAGAGCTCCACGTACGATTGCGCGGGGAACCCCTGCATCCAATACCACATCCGTCCCTGAAGAAACCGCACCAGGAAGTTTTCCTGGCGTAGATCGAAGAGGCCGTAGTTGTAGGCCTTGTCGGTTCCCTGCACCGGATCATGGATCCAGATCGCGTTGTGCCCGAACCGCTCCCACACGGCTTTTCCTGGGCCCATGGTCATTAGATATACCGTGAGCTCGGGGGCTGGTTGGGACGGTACGGCGGTACGGCGGTACGGCGCTAGGTCTTGAGCAACGACCTCGGACGCGCCTAGGACAAATAGACTCAGTACGATCTGAAATGCCGAGGTAAGCAGGTGAGGTCGTTTCATCGTTACCGCCGTACCGCCGTACCGCCGTACCGCCCTCACAACTCCACGTCTCGACCATCGACCGCCGAGCGGTATATGGCGTCCAGGACCTTGTGCAGGACGAGGTGCTCCTGGAGCGAGGGCACTCGCGCTTCCCCCGCGATCGCTGCCTGGAAGTGGGCCCACTCCGCGCGATACGATGCGGTGAATGCATTCTCCCGCCCCACCGAGCCCGTGGGCGAGACATCCACCGCCATGCCGTGGAGGTCCTTCCAGACGTTGAGCGGGTTGATGCCCGCGGTACCCTTGCTGCCCCGGAGGCCGACGCCGAACCGCTCGCCTTCGCCCAGATGGCGCCAGGTGACATCCACAAAGATCGACATGCCGTTCTCGCAGATGACAAAGGCGCTGCCCGACTGTTCGACGGCGCGCTCCTTCCCACTGGCATCCAGGCTGGCGCTGACCCGCACCGGCGGCGAGCTCCCTCCGAGCCACAGGCCGAGATCGAGCACCGACAAACCGAGGTCGAGCATTGCACCGCCACCAGCCTGGTCCCTGCGCTGGCGCCAGCCGAGCTGGGTCCGTCCGGGCCGGAACGCGTGCCAGCTCCCTCGGACGCTTTCGATGGTGCCGAGCTCGCCGCTCTGCACGAAGCTGCGGACGATCTGCACGTCCGGGCGGTAGCGATGGTTCATGCCGACCATCACGATCTTGTCGCGCTTCTCGACCGCTCGAAGAATGCGCTGCGCGCTGGTGGCCGACATGGCAAAGGGTTTCTCGACCAGCACGTGCCGGTCGGCGGAGAGTGCTGCGAGAATGTGCGATTCGTGCAGGTGATTCGGCGAGCAGATGACGACGGCGTCGAGCGCCTCGTAGCGCAGCAGATCCTCGATGTCGTCGAACGCGTCCTTGATCCCGAACCGGTCGGCCAGAGCCCGGGCCTTCGGAAGGTCGGTGTCACAGATGGCCAGCACGTCGACGCCGCGCATTTTCTTTAGCACCGGCAGGTGCGCCACCTGGGTGATGGCGCCGCCGCCCACAATCCCCACCTTCAGACGCTCGCTCGTTGCTGCACTGCGACCGCCGGTCATGGTCCCCCCTCTTCAGTAGCGGCGCTCCAGCCGGGTACCCGGAAAGTAGGCCGCGAGAATCTGCTGGTAACCCTGTCCCGCGCGGGCGCGCCCGACCGCGCCCCATTGGCATAGCCCGACACCGTGCCCCGCGCCCGCACCATCGATCACGAGCCTGGTCACCGCTCGCCCCGCACCCGTGGTGCTCAAGCTGAAGGCGGTGCTTCGCAACAGCTGGCCGCTGGGCAGGCGCAGGAGCTGCCTGATCCTGGTGTGGCCGTCCACCTTTACTTCCGTTGCGCCGAGCCCGATCGAGACCTGGTCCACCCGTCCCGACGACGACCGCTGGGTAACCCTGAGGTCGGTCACGGTGACGATGGATGGGCTCACCGTGCCAGGCACCGGCGGAAGGTTACGCTGCAATGTGGCACGGAGGGCTTCCCCGCTCCACTCCTCCCGCCAGCGATATCGCGGCGAAATGCTGCAGTAGGCCGAGCCCCTTTCGTTCACGTCGGACACCGATCGGAGGTAGGGACGGACAGCCCCTCGGAACACCTCGAACCCCTCCGCGGTACGGCCACCACAGGTGCTGAAGTAGAACGCCTCGATCACGGCGCCATCGTAGGTGAGTACCTGTCCCCTGGTCTCGGCCACTGCCGCGCGGCCTTCCGCGGTCTCCGCCGCCACGCCCCCGTACGCCTGATCGGACACCGTGCCGTACAGATCGAAGCCCAGAGCACGCCACCGGCGCAGATTCCTGAGCGCGTAGGTGCGGGAGACGATGGCCTGGGCCTGCAGGGCGGCTTGCTCCGCCGAGCTCCGGTGACCCATCTCGGCCGACACCACGCCGAGCAGATACGATTCCATGCCCAGGCGGTTCACGATGGTCAGGCCGGTTCGGTCGCGAAGAACCTCGCCCACGCCGCGATACGCCTTGCCGTCCACCCACAGCGGCGCCCGCGGATCGATCGCCGCGAGCGAGATTGCTTCCAGCCGGGGCGAAACCCACCCGCTTGGGCTGGTCACCACCAGTCCCGCGCCCGACACCGTCACCTGCCAGCGCTCACCCCCGGGAACGACGGCGATACGGGAGCCATCGGGCTCGTTGACCGCGACCGCTCCCCCGCCCCCCACGGACGCGGAGGCCGTCCCGACGGAAAGGCCGATCCGGACTTCCGCTTCGCGCGAGCTGGGTGACGGTACGGCCGTGGGTCTGGCGGGCACCGATGCCGAGGTGCAGCCCGCCAACGCGCCGGCCAGGAGCACCGCGGGCGAGGCCCACGGCCTGCACCGGCTATCCGCGGTAGTTCCCAAACTTCAGCTCGATCTCGAAATCCTGGCCCTTGAGAAAAGCGATGACGGCCTGCAGCTCGTCGCGAGAAGGGGCCGTTACCCGGACCTCGTCTCCCTGAATGCTGGTCTGGACTTTCTTGAAGGGCCCATCCTTGATGGCCTTGGCGATCCGCTTGGAAACGTCCTGCGGGATCCCCTGAGTGAGCGTGAGTGTCCGGCGGACGCTCTGACCGGTGGCCTGTTCCACATCGCCCAGCTTGAGGTTCTTCACCGGCACCCCGCGTTTGATCATCTTGGTTTTGAGGACATCCACCAGCGCGTCCATGCGGAATTCGTCATCCGCACTGAGCCGGATCTCGGCCTTCAGACGGTCGTAGTCTACGGTGCAGTGGGTCCCCTTGAAGTCGTACCGCTGGGCAATCTCTTTCAGCGTCTGATTGACAGCGTTGTCGACCTCCTGGAGGTCGGCACCGGTAGACACGTCGAATGAAGCGTTGCTGGCCATAGGAGTCGATGCGGGCTGCTAAGAGTAGATGATGGCGGTGACGCGGGAAGAAATACCCCGGCGATAGGCATGCAGCAAGCGCCGTTTCCGGAACATGGCGCGTTCCGCTTGACAGCCTCGATCTCGGCGTGTAGTGTAGATCGTCGGCGGTGGATTTCAGGCCACTTGCTCCCGCCGGGGCCGTTGGGCCCGAACCAAAGAGCTAAAGCGCCGGACGCTGCCCTCCGCGCTTTTCCAGGCCCGGGGGGCTTTTTGCTCCCGGCAATTCAGAACGAGGTCCGAGTGGTGCGCTTCCAGCTGGAGATGTGTTGCCGAATTTGCATGTGTCCGCTCCTCACGGAGTGGACCGGGCATTCGGCGTGCACGCGGCAGGAGGCGGAGAGCTAACCCTCTCGTTTTCACCCGACGACCGAGGCCCGGACCACACCCAGTGATCCGGGCCCTTTTGTTTTCCTACACTCGAGGAGCACGTCCATGTCATACCAGCCCGACACGCTGGCGCTGCACGCCGGCCAGACCCCGGACCCGACCACCAACGCTCGGGCCGTCCCGATCTACGCGACAACGAGCTACGTCTTCAACGACACCCAGCATGCCGCCGATCTCTTCGGCCTCCGGGTCTTCGGCAACATCTACACCCGGATCATGAATCCCACCAGCGACGTGTTCGAGAAGCGAATTGCCGAGCTCGAGGGTGGAGTAGCGGCACTGGCGGTCGCGAGCGGTCAGGCGGCCACGACGCTCAGCATCCTCAACCTGGCTCGTACAGGGGACAATCTGGTCTCATCTCAGACACTCTACGGGGGCACGTACAACCTGTTCGAGTACACGTTGCCGAAGCTGGGGATCAAGACCAAGTTCGTCGATATCCACAACCTGGATCAGGTCCGCGCC
>JALYPB010000205.1 GCA_030856585.1 Gemmatimonadota bacterium
CTTGTCGGCGCCGAAGACGAGCTCCTCCGCTACACGGCCGCCGAAGAACATGGCCAGGCTGCCGATGAGCCAATCCTTGCTGTAGCTGTGTCGATCGACTTCGGGGAGCGAGGCGGTGAGGCCCAACGCACGCCCCCGCGGCACGATGGTGACCTTATGAATAGGATCACTGCCCGGAATCTTGATCGCCACGATGGCGTGCCCCGCCTCATGATACGCCGTCAGGGTGCGCTCCTCTTCGGTGAGCACCAGACTTCTGCGCTCGACGCCCAGCATGACCTTATCCTTGGCGTCCTCGAAGTCCGACATGTCCACCAGGGTCTTGTTCCGCCGCGCGGCCAGTACCGCCGCCTCGTTCACCAGGTTGGCCAGATCGGCTCCAGCCATACCTGGGGTACCCTTGGCGATCACGTCGAGCCGCACGTCGCCGGCCAGCGGGATCTTCCGGGTGTGTACTCGGAGAATGCCTTCCCGCCCCCGTACGTCGGGGGCATCCACCACGATCGTCCGATCGAATCGACCGGGGCGAAGCAGCGCCGGATCGAGCACGTCGGGCCGGTTGGTGGCCGCCACCAGGATGACGCCGTCATTGGACTCGAACCCGTCCATCTCGACCAGAAGCTGGTTGAGAGTCTGCTCCCGCTCGTCATGCCCGCCGCCGAGACCGGCGCCGCGATGACGCCCAACGGCGTCGATCTCGTCGATGAAGATGATGCAGGGCGCGTGCGACTTGCCCTGCTCGAAAAGGTCACGCACCCGGCTTGCACCTACGCCGACGAACATTTCGACGAAGTCAGACCCGGACATCGAGAAGAAGGGCCGACCCGCTTCACCGGCCACGGCCTTGGCCAAAAGTGTCTTTCCGGTTCCGGGCGGGCCCACCAGCAATGCGCCCTTCGGAAGACGGCCGCCGAGCCGGGTGAACTTTTGGGGGTCCTTCAGGAACTCGATGATCTCCTGGAGCTCTACCTTGGCTTCGTCCGCGCCGGCCACGTCGGCGAATGTGACCTTGGGAGTGTCGCCGGCCAGGAGCTTGGCTTTGGACTTCCCGAAGGCAAAGGCGCGGCTGCCGCCCGCCTGGAGCTGGCGCAGCAGGAAGAACCAAAGTCCCAGTATCACGATCCAGGGAAGCGCGGCGATGATGATCGCGGTGATGCCTCCCTTGGGCTCCTTGGCCAGGATGGGAACGTTGGAATCTTCCAGCCGCTTGAGGAACACCTCACTGTTGGCTACCGGCAGCAGCACCTGGAAGCTCTTGGCGCTGCGGCCTTCCTGGGTAACCGCGTTGCGGAAGTCTCCCTCCAGCCGCTTACCGTCGAACACCTCGACCCGGGCCACATTACCCTGGTCGAGCTGCTTGCTGAACTCGGTGTAAGAGAATTCCTGTGTCGGGTTGCGCTGCCGGCTCATCATCTGGAACAGGGCGAGCGCCAGCAGGCCCACTACCAGCCAGAGAGCCAGGTTCTTGCTGAAGTTTCCCCAGTTGGTGCGAGGGGATCGAGTTGGATTTCGGTCTGCCATTTATTCCAAGTCCGCGATGAACGGGAGGTGACGAAAATTCTCGGCGTGGTCGAGCCCGTAGCCGACCAGAAAAGCCGGTGGCGCCCGAAAGCCCACGAATCGGAGCTCCGGACGCGGCTCGGACGCCAGTTGCTTGTCGAGTAGCGCGCAGATCGCGAGACTCCGCGGCTGCCGCGCCGCCAGCAGCACCATCAGGCGCTGCAGCGTCTTGCCTGTATCAATAATATCCTCAACGAGGAGGATATGTTTGCCTTCGAGCCGGGTCTCCGGGTCATAGAGCAGGCGAACCTTGCCGCTCGACACCTTGCCATCGCCATAGGAGCTTGCCACGAGGAAATCGACCTGGATGGGTCGCTGGATCTTGCGGACGAGATCGCTGAGAAAGATAAAGCTGCCCTTGAGCAGCCCGAGGACCAGCAATTCGCCGTCGGGATAGGCCCGGGTGATCTCCTCTGCCAGCGCCTCCACCTTCGCGGCGATGGTTTGCTCGTCGAATACGATCGACTTGACCGGCCGGCCTCCAGTACGGCGCAGGACGTCAGGGGTGCTCAGCATCGACGCGCAGCGCCTCCGTTCCACCAGCCGGGACGAGGGCATCGGAACGGCAGACGCCCGGGATCCAGATGATTTCCTGATCCTGTGCCAGCACCGGCCAGGATAGCCGCCGGCTTCGTGGCACCTTGAGTTCCTGAAAGCACCGCACCACCAACCGGCGTCCGGAGCCTCGGATGGGCCTGAGCTTCTCGCCCGGAGACCAGTCCCGGACCGTCAGCGGATCGAAGGTGAACCAGGCGCTCATGCCGGTCCGCTCCTGATGGTCCGGCACCGCGGCAACAGCCCAGCGAATGGTCCACCTGCCCCAGCTACCCTGCCCGGTCCGGCCTTCGAGGGCCCAGGCTGAGTGCTTCGAGGTTGGAACGCTGCGCCGGATGTGCAAGCGGCCGAACCCAAGCTCGGCGATCCACCCACTCCCCAGCGGCACCCGGGATCCGCTCTCCCCGCCTCTTAGCAGCGCCAGCACCCGGCCCAACCGAGCGGGACCCAACTGACAGCCAGCCCGCCTAGCCGCAGCCAGAATGACCGCCTGCGCCAGAGCTGAATCATAGCCCCCGAGGGACCGGGCAGCAACGGAAATCCCGTCACTTTCGGCGAGGAAATCGAGCTCGGGTAGCGCCTGCAGAACCGCGTCCCATGCGGCGCGATCGCGGCCTGCCTGACTGGAGATTCGCTGGATCTTCGAGTCCACATCGGGCAGCCGTCCGCGCAGCATCGGGAGCAGTTCGTGGCGGAGCCAGGAGCGGAAATGCCGGGGGTCGGCGTTGGCGGGATCGTTCCAGGCCCGAAGCCCGGTTTCCTCCAGATGCCGCAGCAAGTCGGCCCGGGGGACGCCGAGGAGCGGGCGAATCACCCCGCCCCGAACCGCCGCCATGCCGGCCAGGCCCGCGGGGCCCGAGCCCGACAGCACCCGCATGAGCACCGTTTCGACCTGGTCATCCGCGTGGTGGGCGGTGAAAATGACCGCGGCGCCCGCGCGCAACCGCGCTCCCTCGAGCCAGGCATAGCGTGCCACCCGGGCTTCGGTCTCAGTCGCCCCGGCACCGAGCTCCAACCGCCCGATCTCTGTCCCCAGCCCGTAGGTTGTCGCCAGCGTCCTGACCTGCTCGGCGACCCGGCCACTGTCGGGGTGGATACCGTGGTCCGCGTGAGCGACCACCAGGTCGAGCCCGTGAGCCTCGCGGGTTTGCACCAGCAGGTCCAGCAACACCACCGAATCGGGGCCTCCGGACACGGCCACGATCGCACGCCCTGACGGCAGTGCCAGGCTAACGATCTGGTGTCGGAAGAGTTCGATGAGGGTCATGTATCAACCTAAACGCCGAACGGCCCGGGAGGGTGCCGCCCCCTGGTCTGGGTACTTATACTCAGTGCTCTTCATACCGCCCGGATCCCCCCCTCCCGGGCCCAGTCCCACTGTTCGCCGTGCTCATCTCTCGTCGTGTCCGCGACGATGCCGCGCCTGTTGGAGGCCGCCCAATGTCTGATGTGGCTCGTCTGCGCCTCAAGCAGCTGATCCTCTGGTCCATCACTGTCGCCGGGCTTGCGTGCGGCGGAGACGGCGGCACCGATGTACAGCTGCCCCCGCTGAGAATCACCACGGTTACCAGTGGGGTCGAGATCGATCCCGACGGCTTCAGCATCTCGATCGACGGGCAGGCGGCCCAGACCATCGGCGTGAACACCAGCCTGACGATCGACCAGATAGCGGACGGTCCCCACACGGTCGAGCTGTCCGACATCGCGGGGAACTGCACAGTCGGTGGGCAGAACCCGCAACCGGTAAGCGTGACGCCGGGGGTCACGGCGAGCATCGACTTCGAAGTCACCTGTTCTGCCGGAACAGGATCGATTCAGGTGGCGACCACAACCAGCATTACGGGCGGTGGCGCGATCGATCCTGACGGATACAGCATCTTCATCGACGGGCAGCCGGGTCAGGCGATTGGCGCGAACGCCACCCTTATTCTTGACGGCTTAGCTGAGGGCGTTCACACCGTTGCACTGTCCGGCATCGCCGGGAACTGCGGCCTGGGTGGGCAGAACCCCCAGCCGGTCGAGGTGTTCTCCGGGTCGACGGCCAGCCTATCCTTCGAAATTACCTGTTCCTCCGGGACCGGATCGATTCAGGTGGTGACCGCTACCGGCGGCGCCGGCACCGATCCGGACGGCTTCGCCTTGTTACTGGACGGCACCGACCGCGGACCCATCGGTGTGAGTGCCACCAGCAGTCTCACCGGGCTTACGGCGGGCACCCACAGCATCGGTCTCACCGGACTTGCGGGCAACTGTCAGATCTCAGGTGAAAACCCGCGAGCGGTGTTGGTTGCTGCCGGAGGGACAGCTCAGGTGGCGTTCGGCATTTCCTGTGCTGCGCCGGGCACAGCAACCGGAAATCTGCAGATCGTGACCGTCACCACCGGGCCTTCCCAGGACGCCAACGGGTACCTGCTTTCAATCGACGGCAGCGTAGGTCAGCCCATCGCCACGAATGCTTCCGTGACGCTGTCGAATGTTACGGCCGTTCTGCACACCGTTGAGCTCCAGGGACTGGCCCCCAACTGCGGGGTCACCGGGGGTAACCCGCTGGGCGCGGCTGTCGGCGCCGGCGAGACGGCCCGGCTTGAGTTCCGGGTGACCTGTGCCGCCACCACCGGCTCGCTCCGAATCACCGTTGCGGGGCTACCGGCCGGATCAGCAGCCGCGGTCACGGTCTCGGGACCGGGCAGCTATTCGCAAGCGGTGACCGCCACCCGCACCCTGGCCGGCCTGACACCGGGCAGCTATGGGGTGAGCGCCCGGGACGTCGCAGCGGGCGGTATCACCTACACCGGCAGCGTTAGCAGCGCTACCGTGACGGTAGTGGCCGGCAGCAGCCCCTCGGTTACCGTGACCTACACCGGCCCCGTGGCGCCGACACTCAATCTGCGGATCCAGAGTCTGTATCTCACTCAAAGCACCCAGACGCTCGCATCCGGCGTACCTCTCGTAGCTGGTCGGGCAGGATATCTCCGGGTGTTCGTGCTCGCCAACGAAGGCGGCAATCGGGCGACACCGACGGTGCGGGTGCGCTACCGCAACGGATCCTCCCCGGTCGTCGAGCGGACTATCAGTGCCCCCGGCGGATCCACTCCGACGACGGTCCAGGAGGGCACCTTGACGAGCTCGTGGAACCTCCCGGTCGAGGGCGAGTTGGTTCGGCCCGGACTTTCGGTCGAGGCGACGGTTGATCCGGCTGGCACGATTCCGGAGAGTAACGAAGGCGACAACCAAAGTACCAAGGCACTCACCGTTCGGACGGTGCCGGTCGCGAGGATTCGGTTTGTCTCGGTTCAGCAAGGTGCAAGCGCTCCGGGGAACGTTTCCAACCCCACTCAGCTCATGGCGCTCGCGCATCGGATGCACCCGCTGAATGCCGTTGAAGTGGATGTCCGCCCGGGGGTCTTTACTGCCAGCCAGGCTCTCGAGGCGAATGGAGGCGGTTGGAGTCAGGTTCTGGGGGATCTCGATGCAGAGCGCGTGTCGGATCCGGATGGGGGGAACCGTATCTACTTCGGAATAGCAGCGCTCCCGTACACCCGCGCGCAAGGAATTGTCGGACTCGCCTTTCGCGGGCTTCCGTCCGCCACTACCGCGTTAGGATGGGATAACGCTGATGATGCGAGCCGGGTAGTCGCCCACGAGCTGGGACACGTCTGGGACCGGGCGCACTCACCCTGCGGCAATCCCCCGGCCGTTGATGGGGCATACCCCTACCCCGGCGGACAGATCGGTGTGTCCGGTATGGACGTCCAGAGCAGGACGCTCAAGCCGCTGACCTCACCCGACATCATGAGCTACTGTTTTCAGAGCCCGTGGACCAGCGACTACACCTATCAGGGCGTCTTGAATTTCCGGCAAGCCAACGCGAGCGTGGTACTCGGCCAGCCGCAGCCTTCCGTGCTCGTGTGGGGAAGGATCGCGAACGGACACGCCGTCCTGGAGCCCGGCTTCCAGATCGTGACGCGGCCCAGTCTGCCACGGAAGCCGGGGCCCTATTCCGTGACCGCCACTGCCGCGGATGGAACCCAACTCTTCGCCTTGTCGTTCGATCCTCCACCGTCGGAGGAGAGCCCTCAAGGGAGTAGACACTTCGCCTTTGCCGTCCCGCTGGATCAGGCGCGGGCAGCTCTCATGGCAAACTTGCGGCTGGCGGGACCCGGCGGCGTGGTGGCCAACTCTCGATCCACCGCAAGCCTGCGATTGGAAGCAACCGGAGCGCCGGTGACCTCAAGACGGGAGGGTCAGAGCGTGGTGCTCCGGTGGAACGCGTCGGCGCATCCCACCATCATGGTGCGGGATCCGGATACGGGGAGCGTGTTGTCATTCGCGCGCGGAGGAGAAGCGCGGATATGGACCAGCAAGAGTCACCTCGATCTGGAGCTCTCGGACGGAGTGCGGAGTCAGCGGCTGCGTCTGGCCATCAGCCGTTCGTAGGCGGAGCCGACTGACTTTCTGGCCCGGGACCTGGCGCCGGTACCTAATTCAACCTGATCGTTGGCGTCTGCTGTTTCCGACCGGTTCGAGTGCCAGACCCGGCTCTTTCCCTCCGAGATCTCGTCCATCGTGCGGCCAGTGGTTACCGATGTCTGCTGCTCGGCTACGACATCAGACCCTGGCGCCGCGAACTCGTCATTGTGCTTGATAAGTAGCCACTGGGGCTTCCCCGGACGATCACCGCGCATCCTCACCAAAGCCCACGATCCCTTGAGCCGCGTGCCGTTGAGCACGAATTTGAAGTCGCCTTTCTCGTAACCCCGCCGCAAACCCTCTTCAGGATCGGGATTTGTCCCGCCGTAACTGTAGGTTCCCCGGTCCCACAACATCACCGTGCCGCCGCCGTATTCGCCTTGCGGTATTGTCCCCTCGAACTCGTTGTACTCGATTGGGTGATCTTCGACCTGCATCGCAAGACGCTTGACCGCAGGATCGAGGCTCGGGCCCTTGGGAACCGCCCAGCTCTTCATCACACCGTCGTGCTCGAGCCGCAGGTCGTAATGCAGGTGACTGGCGGCATGCTTCTGGATAACGAACTGCGGTTTGTGCCCGGGGCGGGCGCCCCCGCCTTCCGGCTCGTCCGTGTGGGAGAAGTCTCGCTTCCGCCGGTACTCGCTGAGCTCGGGGTCGACCGCCTGCTTCGTCCTCGTCGGCTTCCGCGATGGATTGTTGCTGCTCTTCTTTCGGGTTGTGGTCTTCTTGGGCATCTGACCCTCTCCTACGGAACCTCTGTGCAAAGTACCGGTCACAGAAACTGGTCCAGCGCGAATCGCCGCTTCGGATCCAGCAGCGGCTTCCAGAGATCTCCCAGCTTCCGCGCCCGCGCGGGCACGTTATCCATCCGGAAATCGTCGATCTCGAACCCCGACTCCACCTCGTCCCAGGTCACCGGCGTCGACACGGCGGCCCGTGGGTTGGGCCTGACCGAATAGATCGAGGCCAGCGTGTGGCCCCAGGCATTTTGATTGTAGTCTACGAGGACCCGGCCCCGCGGCCGCTTCGCGATGCGATACTCCGCGGTGATGAGATCCGGGAACCCCTTCTCCAGTTGCTGCGCCAGAGCCTT
>JALYPB010000254.1 GCA_030856585.1 Gemmatimonadota bacterium
ATCCAGGCATGTCGTACCGCGCGGCGGAGGATGCGGCGCAGCACATAGCCGCGACCTTCGTTACTGGGGTACACGCCGTCGGCCAGGAGAAAGCTGACGGCGCGCGCATGGTCGGCCAGCACCCGATACGAGGCGCGTTCCTCTGCGCTCCGGTCGTAGGAGCGGCCGACCAGCTCGCCAACCCGCTCGATGAGGGGCAGGAAGACATCGGTATGGAAGTTGTCATCCTCGCCCTGCATCACAGCCGCGATGCGCTCCAGGCCAGCGCCGGTGTCCACCGACGGCTTTGGCAGCGGGACCAGCGTCCCGTCCGCAGAGCGATCGTACTGCATGAAGACGAGATTCCAGATCTCAAGGAATCTCCCTTCCTCCGCCAGGCGCTCGAACTCCTCCTGCGGAATTACCCGGTCCGCCGGCCCGCCTGTCCGCCCGTCCGCCCACTCCAGATCCACATAGATCTCCGAGCACGGCCCGCAGGGGCCGGTATCGCCCATCTGCCAGAAGTTGTCCTTGTCACCGAGACCGTAAATCCGGTGGTCCGGCAGTCCCGAGATTTCCCGCCAGAGAGCGCGCGCCTGGTCATCGGTGTAGTGCACCGTAATCCGGAGACGATCGGGTGAGATGCCAAGGTAGGATGGACTGGTGACGAACTCCCAGGCGTACGCAATCGCCTCGCGCTTGAAGTAGTCGCCGAAGGAGAAGTTGCCCAGCATCTCGAAGAAGGTGTGGTGACGCCTGGTGTGTCCGACCTGTTCCAGGTCGTTGTGCTTGCCACCCGCGCGCACGCATTTCTGGCAGGTGGTGGCCCGGACGTAGTCGCGCTGCTCCTGACCCAGGAAGGTGCGCTTGAACTGCACCATGCCTGCATTGGTGAAGAGAAGAGTCGGATCGTCGGCGGGCACCAACGACGAAGAAGGCACCTCGCGGTGCCCCTTGGCGACGAAGAAGTCGAGAAATAGCCGCCGGATTGTGCTGGATTGCATGGGGGGAATATAGGGAGGCTATTAGCTATGAGCTATTAGCTAGGAGCCAGAAGCCAGGCACTGTCATCCTGAGCGAAGCGAAGGATCTCTCCGAATGTGACCCGAGAGATCCTTCGGTCGCCCTCGCTGCACTCACTGCTCCCTCAGGATGACAGAAGCTCTCCCAGCTCCTGACTCCCGGCTCTACCTACACCACCTTTTCAACGATGTCCGTCACGTCCCTCCCCGAGAAGCCTCGCCGAGCCAGGTAGGCCAGCACTCGCCGCCGCTAGGTCTGGCGCGGGAGGGCAGCGAGCTGAGCCGCGCGCTTGGTGGCGAGGACGAGCGGCATGGACGAGCGATCACTTCCCTCCGGCCATTCCGCCGCCAGTGCGCGATCGATCAGCGAGCGCTGGACTCCCATCACCAGAAGATCGCGAGTCAGGCGTGACGGGCCCCTCCCCCGCGCCGCCCGTGTCTGCACGTAGTTCCGGGCGTAGGCGGCATCGTCGAGCAGGCCCAGGCCGGCAGCCCGCTCGAGTGCTGCCTCGACCGCCTGTTTGCGGTGACCCTTTCGAACGAGACGCCGCCCCAGATCGCTCCGGGCATAGGCGCGGAGCTCGAGGCAGCGGAGGACGGTTCGATAGGCGGCCTCGAGATCGGCGGCCGCGCCCAGGCGCTGCTGAAGCCCCTCGTCGACTGCCCGGCCGACTGCGAGGCCCTCCGAGCTCACCAGCTCACGGGGAACCGCCCCGAACCGGCTGCCATCTATTTCGAGACGAACGGCTCCGGGCCTGCGTGGGTCCGGTTCGACCGCCGTGATGGTCGAAGCGTTGGTCATCTATTCGTCCGTCTCCTCCCCTGCCCCGACCCCGACCGGAGCCCGCATGCCGAGGAGCTCCTTCACCTTTACCTCGACCTCGGCCATGAGCACCGGATTATCGCGCAGGAAGAGCTTGGCGTTTTCCCGACCCTGACCGATACGCTGGTCTCCATACGAGTACCAGGCGCCGGACTTCTGGATGATGTTGGCCTCGGCCGCGAGGTCCACCAGCAGCGAGGTGTGACTGATACCTTCGTCGAACATGATGTCGAACTCGGCCTGGCGGAACGGCGGTGCGACCTTGTTCTTCACGACTTTTACCCGGACGTGGTTGCCGACGACCGTCTCCCGCTCTTTGACCGGTCCAATGCGGCGGATGTCCAACCGCAGAGAGGCGTAGAACTTGAGCGCCTTGCCCCCGGTGGTGGTTTCCGGATTGCCGAACATGACCCCGATCTTCTCGCGTAGCTGATTGATGAACACAACCGCGCAATTGGACCGATTGATGGACCCGGCGAGCTTCCGCAGCGCCTGGCTCATGAGCCGGGCCTGGAGTCCCATATGACTCTCGCCCATCTCGCCTTCGATCTCCGCCTTGGGCACCAGCGCGGCCACCGAGTCGATGACCACGATGTCCACCGCTCCCGAACGGACCAGAATCTCCACGATCTCGAGCGCCTGCTCGCCGGTGTCCGGCTGCGATACCAGAAGGTTCTCGATGTCGACGCCCAGCTTCTTGGCGTAATCGATATCGAGGGCGTGCTCCGCATCGACGTAGGCCGCCACGCCACCCGCCTTCTGGACGTTGGCCGCCAGGTGGAGAGTCAGCGTGGTCTTCCCCGACGACTCGGGGCCATAGATCTCGGTGATACGGCCCCGGGGAATGCCTCCCACCCCGGTGGCCGCGTCCAGATTGATGGCCCCAGTGGGAATGGCTGCGACTCTGACTCGAGGCGAATCGGTGCCCATCCGCATGATGGATCCCTTCCCCAGCTGCTTCTCGATCTGGGAGATGGCAAGCCCGAGGGCCTTCCGGCGGTCGGTTACGAGCCGGGTTTCGTCAGCAGCCATTGCTTCCTCATGCGAAAAAGTGACCGATTTTGATACACAGTTCAACTGAGAGCCAACTTACTACCGAATGCTTGCCGAAGCAATAGTCAATTTGTGGCCGATTTTGAGTCACGCTAATATGCGCCGAGCGGCCCCGACAGCCTCCATGCGTCAGGGACGTGCTCCACGACCGGCTGGCCGCCGGGTGTGTCCTGAATAGCCACCACGTCGAAGCGGTATTCATCGTTGGGCCTCCCATGGCGCAATAGCCAGACAGAGGCGACCCGCGCGATGTCCCGCTGCTTGCGCCGGCTGACCGACTCCAGAGCCGTGCCGCAGCTACTGGAGCGCCGGGCTTTCACCTCTACGAAAGCCACCGTGTTGCCCTTCCGGATTACCAGATCGAGATCGTGGCGGCCCAGCTTGAAGCGGTGCGCCTCGACCGACCAGCCGCAGGACGTGAGAAAGGCGATGGCGATCTGTTCGCCGCGGAGGCCGAGGATCTGGCGCTGGTCTTCCCATTCGGAGGTTGGGATGAAGCGGCGGGTGCGAGACATGGGATACGATATGGAGGTCACAGGCGGGGTGAAAACCGGGCTGCTGCGGTACGGGGCAAGAAATCGCGGTATGGGAAAAGCAATCACGAAAGCACGAAAGAACTACAGAAGCACGAAAAGGGCCATGTTGGTCTATCACAGCAAAACCCTCCGGATCGCTAAAACAGGAGCATGAAAGTTCAGGAGCAAACCCACATGCAGGCTAGGGGCGTTGAGGTACGACTTGAGCTGCGCAAAGTGAATGTCGTGGAGTCTCTCGACCGCTTTGAGCTCTACCACGATATGTTGCCCGACGATTAGGTCTATGCGCGCTTGCCCAACAAACTCCCCTTCAAAGGAGATACTAATAGGCACCTGAGACTCAAAGGGGACCGCACGGTGGCTGAGTGCCACTTGCATGGCAGCGTGGTAGACACCTTCCAGAAACCCAGGACCTAGCTCACGATGCACCGCTTCTTTCGTGCTTTCGTGGTTGCTGTTGCCTGTACTGTTAAGGTTTCTGATCCAGAATGCCTGACGACATACGGGCTGGCCCCACCAATCCGCCGCAGTCACGCATCAAAAACCAACGGGCCCGCACTCGCGAGCCCGTGGGGTCTACGTAGCACCCTTCGTCGATCAGTCCAACACCTTGTCCGTTTAGTAACCCAGCGAGTCAGCCAACTCCTGGGTGGCCTCTATGCACTCCAGAGTCGAGGTGTCGGATGGCGGCGGCTGGGTGGTAGTCTGCCCTGGCGCGGGTGGAGGTGACCCCGTGGGCTGCTGCCCTTCCTCGTCAGCTGCCAACAATTCCGCTCCGCACTTGAAAACCTTGACCACCACGTCCCAGTTTTCCTTGATCCAGCCAAGACCGGCAGCCACCCGCACCTTGGGCTCGTACGAGTGGTGAATGACCACCGCACTCACCTTGTTGAGGGCAGCCGGGGCCACAGTTTCGTTCCAGTTCTCGGTTCGGGAACTCTGTCCACCCATGGCTGTTCCATTTACTCCATAGGTGCGGAGTGTCGTCTGGTGTAGGATGTTCCCCGCCCGGTCGGTCAGCAGGACCTCCACGCCGCCGGTGAATCCGCGAGCTGCTTCCGAGGACTTGGTCTTTGTCTTGCCATCAATGCGGCCGTTGTTCGAGACGGTGACGTCGGTCCACATCTTCCAACTGCTCTTGCCGTTGATCCTGCTCTCTTTCGAGTCCTTGACCGGAAACGGCGTGATGGCGAGTGCGGTCCTATCCAGATTCATCGCCACCGCCTGGCCAGGTCGATACTTGGCCGCGCTGGCGCCCGAGACCCGCAAGCGCTCCACCTTCCCGGTGCCGGTATGCTTTATGACCAGAACGCCTCCAGTTCCCTTGAGACTCGCCGTTCCGACCCCCTTCCTCGGCATCACATCCCTCTCCACTCCCTCCAGAAC
>JALYPB010000433.1 GCA_030856585.1 Gemmatimonadota bacterium
ATCGCCATCGAGGACGAGACCGGTGACACCGTCCAGGTCCACGTGAAAGCGGAACGGCCCAGTGGCGCAGCCTAGACTGTGGCGGGCACTACAATTTCTCGTGGGGGCCCTGCTGGTCGGCTTGGCCATTCAGTCCATCGCGGCCAACTGGCAGACGCTGAAGACTCAGACGATCGAGTGGCGCTTATCGACGGGGTGGATCGCGGCGAGTGTCCTGGTGGTCTTTGCCAGCTACGCGATCCTGATCGAGGCGTGGCGTCGAGTCGTGATCGGGATGGGAGAAACACTGGCCTTCCCGACCGCTGCGCGCATCTGGTTCCTTGCCAGCCTGGGAAAGTACATACCGGGAAAAGTATGGGCTGTGGCTGGTGCGGCGGTGCTGGCACAGCGCGCCGGAGTGGATCCGTCGGTAGCAGTTGCGGGTGCCCTTGTGCTCCAAGTTCTAGCCCTGGCAAGTGGAGCCGCCGTGGTAGCCATCACGGCGGCAGAAGCGTTTCAGGCGGTAGGGCAGGGGGCTACCCCAGTTGCGGCTGCGATCATCCTCCTGTCGCTGATCGGAGTGGCAGGGCTCACCTCGCAGCCATTCCTCGACCGGATCGGCCGGCTCTTACCCGCTAGCTGGCCCAGACCACGCGCTATCCCGGCAGGAATGGTTGGGGTGGCGTTTGTCGCTAACGTGCTGGCCTGGATCGGCTATGGCGTGGCGCTGCTGCTGTTGGCTCGAGGGCTGTTGCCCGGTGTCGTCTTGAGTCTGCCGCAGGCCATCGGCGTGTTTACCTGCTCCTACCTTGCCGGCTTTCTGGCACTATTCGCGCCCGGCGGTCTGGGCCCGCGCGAGTCGGTGTTTCTGCTGATGCTCGCTGGGGACATCGGATTGAAGCCTGCGGCGGCGCTTGCTCTGGCCAGCCGGCTGCTCCTCACCGGAACGGAGGTGTTGCCCGCCGTTCCGCTTCTACTTCGTCGCCGGGCGCAGCGCCCCCCGACCGTCCGAGAGGCCTGAGTGCCTGAGCCGCAGTCATCCGACCTGGATCAGATTCCCCGTTGGTCTCCCTTTGTAGTGATGGCGGTGTTGACCCTGCTGCTTTTCCGGGAATACCTGTTGAGCGGACCCGGGAGCATGTTGATGGGGCAGGACACCATCGCTGCCGGCATCATGTTTCGGAAATTTTTTGTCGAGCACATGCGGGCGCTCGGCCGGCTGCCGCTGTGGAACCCCTACCTCTTTGGGGGCGTCCCCACAATCGAAGCCGGGAGCGGGGACATACTCTACCCCGCATCGATCCTGCATTTCATCCTGCCGCTGACCAGCGCCCTCGCCTGGAAGCTCATCCTGCATGTGTACCTGGCGGGAGTTTTCATGTACCTCGCGGCCCGGGCATTCGGCGCCAGCCGCCTGGTGGCGCTATTCGCCGGGTCTGCGTATCTGCTCTCGGCCAACCTGGTCAGCCTCGTCTGGGGCGGGCAGGACGGCAAGATGTATGTGACCGCGCTCTTTCCGGCGGCACTCTGGCTTCTGGTGACCGCTCTCGACCGCCACTCGTGGGTTCGGTTTCTCTGGCTTGGTGTAGTGGCCGGGCTCATGGTAGTGGCCCACCCCCAGCTCGCCTACTACGCCTATCTGGCCCTGGCGGTGTACGCCATCGCCAGTCTCTGGGCCCGGCGTCAGGCCGGGGGGGCTTTTCTGGCCAACGGCCTTGCCGGAGGCATGATTGCGGTCGTGACGGCTGCCGGCGTGGCCGCGGTAGTCCTGCTGCCGATGTACCGCTATCTCCGGGAAGATTCCCCCCGGGCGGGGCCCGGCCGCGGCTTCGAATACTCGGCCAGCTGGTCGCTGCACGCCGAAGAGGCGGTTTCCCTGTTCATCCCCGAGTTCTCAGGAACCGACGTCCAGTCTCAGACGTATTGGGGAAAGAATCCGTTCAAGCACAACTCCGAGTACGGCGGCGCGCTGGTGTTCGTGCTGGGGATTGCTGCGGTGGCTGGCCTGAGGGGAGACCGGAGGCGCTGGGGTCTCGCCGCCATGGCCGGCATCGCGCTGCTCTACGCGCTGGGGTCGGGAACGCCGGTTTTCCGATTGCTCTACTCGGTAGTACCGGGACTCAAGAATTTCCGG
>JALYPB010000438.1 GCA_030856585.1 Gemmatimonadota bacterium
GGCGTATACCGCGCCCCACTACGAGGGCAAGACGGTGGTGGGCGAGGTGGTCTATATCGATCGGTTTGGGAGTTTGGTGACCAATCTGACCTCGGAGCTGGTGCCGCCCTACGCAAGGCTCGAGGTGGAGGATCTGGATCTGGGGCCGCTGCGCGAGACGTACAGCGATGTCACCGCCGGCGGGCTGCTCGCCTACGTCGGCTCCGGCGGCGCTATCGAGATCGCGGTCCGCAATGGCTCGGCCGCGCGCCGGTTGGGGGTGGGAGTGGGGGGGAGGGTTCGGGCCCGGCTAGGTTAGCCTGTCTCTCCCGTGCCGTTGGTCCCTTCGTGCTTCATTTTTGCGCGCGCGCGACGAAACTTCTCGCCTAGTCGCAGCCCGAATCGCCACAACTTGCGGATCAGTAGCACCGAGATGACCACCAGCACCAGCACGATCACCGCTGTGATCAGCGGATGCTCCGCCGCCAACCACACCAGCAATACCGCCAGCCCATCCTCCAGAATGCTGAGCGCCCAGTTGCTCACCGGCTCGGGGCTTGTGTTGGCCGCCGCGCGAGCGCTGGCCTTGGCGCCGTGGGAGGTCAGCGCAACGCTGCCGGCCAGGAGAGCCGCGCCGATCTTGTACTCCTCCGGCACATTGCCGAAGGCGCTGTAGGAGAGAACCGCGGCGGCGGGAGGGCGGATAAAGGTATGCAGTGCGTCCCACGCGCTGTCGACGTAGGGAATCTTGTCGGCGATGAACTCGACCAGAAAGAGCGTGATCGCCACGCCCAGCACGATCGGGTGAGACAGGACTTGAAGCGTGTCGGGAAGCTGAACCACGCCGAACCGCTGCATCAGACCCGCCGCGGCTACCGTGGCGTACAGGTTCAGGCCCGAGGCAAACGAGGTGCCGAGGGCGAAGCCCAGGGTCTCGAGGGGAGACATTCAACTAATGTAAGAGCGTGAGCGGGAAAAGGAAAAACGTGAGCGGGTAGGCTAGTTCCCGGCTCACGCTGTTCTTCCCCGCTTACGTTGTTCCTTCCCCGTCTACTCCACCCACTCTACATTCACCTCTCCCATCGCCATCGTGAGGTCGAGGTCCAGGTGCCGTTCGGCCCTGCCGTAGTTGGAGGATACAAACGCATCTCCCCGCCGTATCAACCCGGCGGGCTCGAAGCTGGACAGAAACTTGTCCATCGCCAGCCGGACGCCGACCCGTCTTGGGAGGCGCAGCGTGATCTCACCGACCGCCATCTTCACCTCGACGTGCGCACTCGAGGTCCAGTTTCCGCTGAAGTCGAGGAGGACGGTGCCCATGCCGCCCTCGAACTCGATCTCATCGCAGCGGCTGTTTCCCAGGCCCAGGATCGAGACCTCGGCCGCACCGGCGCTGAACGCAGCGTGGCGGCAACGCATGCCGTTGGGGCGCGAGAAGCGCACCGTCGCGCGGCTGGCTCCGGTCTTAAGTTCGAGGTCGGAGATGCGGAGACCGCCCAGCTCGACGTCGGCATCCACCGCGCCGAGGCTGAGATCGAGTGTGAGGTCGGCGCGAGGGGAGATGGCGATGGTGGCCAACTGCCGGAGCTGATTACTCGACACCACGCGCACACCACCCTCTCCGGCGGCCCGGAGCCCGAGGACGGCGGTGCGGCTCGACGCATTGAAATCGCTTACCGGGATGAAGCGGTCTTGGTCGTAGGAGAGGTTCATCCGGTAGAGCTCGCCTGGCGCGCCCGGCTCTATCCGGAGGGTGCCTGCTCCATACTCCACCCGCGCAGTCAGGCGGGTCTCTCCGTGCAGTTGGCGAAAGGTGCTGAATGGGCGCATGGTTTGCGCCTGGGCCGCGCCGGCCCACAGGCACAGCCCGACGGTTACCGCAGCCCGCACGCTCACAGCCCCCGTGAAGGAGTGCGGGTGGGCGGCCGCCGCCCGGCCGGTACGCCGAACTGTGGCGTAGCCCAGAGGTACTCGTCGGTGAGGGCCTCCGGCGGGAACAGGCGGCCCGAGAAGTTCTCCTTGATGCCGGCCCGGCTGAGCAGGGCGGCGCCGAATCCGGCGGTTCCCAGGAGCCAGCTGAGGAAAAATGCTGCGCCCCACACGATGCTTCCTGCAACGGGCACCCAGCCGAAGAGGGCCCAGGCCGCCCACAGACTGGCCAGGGCCATCAGTCCGACGAGCAGGTAGCGATAACTGTTGGGCGAGCCGATCACCACGCCCAGGGCCATGCGCCGCCGGGTGTAGGTCTCACCCATCGCATGCGCAACCGCGAGGTACCCCCCGACGACACCCACGACCACGAGCAACGCGAACACCGCGATGGCGAACGGCAGCAGCAGAATTCCGGCGACGCTGAGGATCAGTCCCACGACCAGCATTCCGAAAGTCGGCAGCAGCAGAATCTGGCCGAGCAGCCCGGTAACAAACGCTCGTCCGAACGAATGGGACACTGTGTCCGACACTACTTCGAGATTCTGGCGGCCGAACATCACCAAACCGAAGCCGAGCACCGACAGGGTGAGAAAGACGCCAAGGACACCGGCCAGCCGGCGAAGTACGCTCTGTACCGGGGTCAGCTGTTCCGACTCGGCCCGGGCAGCCGGTGAAAGGGCGGCCGACTGGAGGGTGCGCACCTCGCCGCCGATCTCGCCACCGAGATCTCGCACCTGGCCGCCCAGGGTGAGGATGTCGCCCGACACCACGCTCCCTGGATGAACCACTACGTCTCCCCTTACCGTAACCAGGTTACCGCGCAGGTTGCCGTAGACATCGGCATTTCCGTCCACCACCAGCAGATGTCCGGTGAGGCTTTCCGCCGAGCCAACGCTGTAGTCGCCTCGGTGTGCCGTACCGCCGGGGATGGTGAGCCGGAGGTCGCCGCCGGGCTGGAGAGCGGAGCGGATCCGGTCTTCTACCACTGTCGGCCGGCTGAGATCGTTGAGGTCGATCGAAGGGCCGCCGCGAGGAATGGCCTGAGGGTGTGGCCGGGAGGGGCGGTCCTGGAGTCCCACCCGCGACGACACGTCGGAGACGAGAGTCCACAGATCATTCATCAACCCGGCCGCACCGCTCCGGGAGCTCGGAGTCTCGGCATGGACCGGATGCCCCGCAAGCAGTGCGACGAGGGCAACGATCCCGGTGACCCGCCTAGATACCGGCATGGGCCACCTGCTGGGTCGGAAGAGCCAGAAGGCGGCGCAGTGCGAACACCCCCACCAGATAGGCGAGAGACACCAGGGCCGAGCCAAGTGCGAGGCGCGCCGGATTGTCGATCACTGACCGGATACCGCTGTACCACGGCTGCTCGATCAGGTTGGACGCCAGTCCGCGCAGGCCGAGCCAGGCGACCTGTCCGCCCTGGGCGAGGAGCCAGGTCCCGATCGAAGCCAGAGTCTCCTGATGGGTAACGCTCCAGGCGATGCTGCCGGCCATGGAGCCCAGCAGGAGCAACGCGAGGCTCGCGGCCACGGCCACCGACTTCCGGGTGGCAAAGAGCCTGCGTTGCGTGGCCTGCAGCGAGCGAATGGCAAAGGGGTCGGGAACCACGACGGAGGCCATGACCCGTTCGGCAAAGTCGGGGGCCGGGCTCATGAGCGGGAGCATGCCGATTTGCTCCACGATCTCGCGCTCGGCCTCGGCCCGCTCGAGGCAGGCCTGGCAATGATCCAGGTGTTGCTGCCATTCCAGAGCGAGTGTTCCGGCGAGCCAGGAATCGATCTCGTCCGGCGACAGGTGGGCTCCCGAGGGTCGGGTCATAAGTGGACCCCTCTACGTTGAGGAAGAAGTGAAGGTTTCATTCTTTCAGGTGGGCAAGGGACAGTCGTAGCTCGTTGCGGGCCCGGTGGATGTAGGTCTTCACCGTGCCGAGTGGGAGGTTCAGGATTTCGGCGATTTCTTCATAGGGGCGCCCCTCGACATGGCGCAGCAGGATGCAGGATCGGTATTCCGGCCGGAGGGACCCGATCGCAGCTTCGATGGCCCCGCCGAGCTCTTTTGCCTCGACCGTGTCGAGCGGGGATTCCTGACGGGCGCCGATCTGGAGGGCGGTAGCCTGCATGGCCTCCGGTGTTTCGGCATGGGGTGATCCGTCCAGCGAGAGCGTGTCGAGCTCCCGGCGGCGCAAGTGATCGATGGCCGTGTTGTTCGCGATCTTGAAAATCCAGGAGGAGAACTTGAACTCGGGCCGGTAGGAGTCGATCGCGTTGAGCGCCTTTACGAAGGTCTCCTGGGCCAGGTCCTCAGACAGCTCACGATCGCGCACCATGCGGAAAAGCAGGGCAAAGATCGGACGCTCGTACCGGCGGATAAGCTCGCGATAAGCCGCCTCCTGGCCGGCGCGGGCCAGCAGGACGACCTCCTGATCGCTGAGACCGCCCCATTCAGGACGGTTGTTAGCCAAAGGAGGCTCTGCTTGCCAAGGAGCTTCCAGCGGGACTACATTCAGCGCCTATGTTAGCCTCGGATCGTCAGTTACCCGTTTCAGGCGGTCCGGAAAAGCGGGCCTATGTCCGCTCCATCTTCACTGCCATCGCTCCCACGTACGATCGCCTCAACCGCATTATCAGCTTTCGATTCGACCAGGGTTGGAGGCGCGCCGCTGTGGCGCGGCTGGGGTGGGAACGGAAGCCTGACGGAATCTACCTCGACCTCTGCGCTGGAACCCTGGATTTTGGCGCCACGCTCGCCCGTCGGCCCGGGTTTCGAGGACGTATCGTGGGGGCCGATTTCGTACGGCCGATGCTGGAGCAGGGCCGCGACAAGTCTGCTGCACTGGACCCGGTAGCGGCTGACGCCCTGGAGCTGCCGTTTCCGGACCACGCCTTCGATGGTGCGATGATCGGCTGGGGAGTCCGAAACCTGGTGGACCTCGATGCCGGCCTGGCTGAGGCCGCCCGGGTGCTCAAGCCCGAGGCCAGACTCGTGATCCTGGAAATGGCAGTTCCCGGGCAGCGCCTGCTGCGCACCGGCTTTCAATTTTACTTCCGGCGGATCATGCCCTGGATCGGTCGCTGGATCTCGAAACATACGACGGCCTACAGTTGGCTACCAGAGTCGGCCCGGGTGTTTCCCGCGCCGGCGGAGCTCGCACGCCGTATGAAGACGCAGGGATTTAGCGATGTTGAGTTCAGCCTGTTCATGGGCGGGGTGTGTGCGCTGCATGTGGGGACAAAACGTGAGCGGTGAGCGGTGAGCGGGTTCTTCACGGCTCCTTATCCCGACCCAGAGCGCAGCGGCCGGGAGGGACCCATCCCGCGTGTTCCCGCATTGTACGGTGCAGGTTGCTGAGTCTCCAGTTCCCGCTCACCGCTTACGCTTTTCAGGACCACATGGCCCTAAAC
>JALYPB010000439.1 GCA_030856585.1 Gemmatimonadota bacterium
GGGCCGGATATGGGGATAGTCCACGGTGAAGACGCCGAGCTCATACGTCGTTTCTGCCGAGTCCCGGACCACGGCGCGAACCGCGGCTGAGCCGGGAGTGAGTCCGACGGGCGGCATCACGTCGAAGGCGAAGATCCCGCGCTCGTCCTCGCGGGTGAAGCGAAACTTCTGCGGTTTGACGGCCGGCCAGCCCCGTGGCAGCTGAAGAGTCACGGTGCCAAGGGTGGTGTCCTGGGCGCCGTGTGTCAGGGTAACGCTGAACCGGTGCGGGATGTGGGAATTGGTGGGCCATAGCTCGGTCGCTGGATCGAGCTTGACATCGACCCTGGGCACTACCGTGACCGGGCGGCGCACCTCTCCTCGCGCCTGATCGTTGAAGCGAAAAACCGCCTCGGCAAGCCGCGACGCGCCCAGACTGTCCGAAGGGCCGGCGTTCACCTCGACCGAGCCCAGAAACGTCGGCGACTCGAACGGCTCCCCATAGGGCGGGCCGCCCGTAATGCCGGTCTGATCGGAGCGCGCCTCGGGCCAACGATACAGGTCCCCGTCTCGAGGCAATCGTAGGAAATAGGGGGTGGAAGCCGGCTGATCCAGCACCGGATAGACCACCGTATCGGTGGCGACCTGACCCGGCTGAATGTCCCGGGGATCACCCGCCCTCTCCGGCGAGTGGCACTCGGCCAGCGGTATACACTCGGCGGCCAACATGGCCGCGGTGCGAGGCGCGTCCGAGGCGTTCCATGAGGAGAGCGTCCACTGCAGCAGCTGTCCAGGAACGACTCGGTCGTCATTGACGGTGGCGTCGAACACAACCCCTCCGAGGTGCCATGCCGCCATGTTCAGATGGCCGAGCTGGTCCTCAAGCTCGATTCCCCGGGTATAGTAGACCCCCCGCTCACTCGAGGAGGCCCGCGGCGGTTGAGTGACGGCCTCTTCCAGATCGGCGGCCGCTCGAGCCAGGAGACTCTTACGCCGGCCGGGGTTCCCCTTGGCGGCCTGGACTGAGTCGATCCGGGCGGCGTAACGACTGAGCGCTGGTTGCGGCGCGACACCGTACACCACCGTGGCCCTGCCGGGCCCTCGCCGCTCACCCAGGGGCATGGCGGAGAGAGTGGTATCGATGCCATCGAAGAGTCCTACCCCGCCTGCGGTGCGGTCGTCGACCAGCGCGAGACGAACCGCCGACGGTCCGATTCGCTGGAGCTGCCCCATGTCCTGCGAGCGGTGCAGGCTGCGTCCCGCCATCGCGATCTGGTGGTAGGACTTGCCGACCGCAGGGTCCAGCACTCCGCCGTTCAGGGTGAGAGTGGTAGCGGCCGAATCGAAGCGGGCGCTGCGATACAACTTCAGCGGACTCCAGGCGACCAAACCCTCCTCCCGGAGCAGCTCCCGGAATCGGCTCGAGTCACCCGCAATCCGGAACGCCTCCCGGGCCGCCCAGCCGGCGGCCTGGTGCTGGCCGTGGCCGTCTCGAGGAGTTCCGCTGAAGATGGTCACGATGATCTGGGGACGAAACCGGCGGACCATTCGCACCACATCCTTCAGCACGGTGTCACGCGGCCAGTGCTGCCAGGTCTCATCGATGGTCTTGGAGTAGCCGAAGTCGTAGGCCCGAGTGAAGTACTGCCGGGCACCATCGAGTCTCCGGGCTGCAAGCAGCTCCTCGGTCCGGATCAGACCCAAGGCTTCCCCCAGCTCCGGCCCGATCAGATTCTGGCCGCCTTCACCCCGGTTCAGTGAGAGGTAGGAAGCTTCGGCTCCCATGCCCCGGACCAGGATCGTAAGCAGCTCGGTATCCTCGTCGTCCGGATGGGCGCCGATCATCAGCACCCGCTTGTTGTGACCGAGCATCCGCAGCTCCTGATCCAGCGCTACCGCACCTCCGGTGGAGGGCGGCTCGAGCTGCCCCAGTACGGGCGATGCGGACAGTATGAGATGGAGGAGGAGCGCGATACCGGCTGAGAGGACTCGGAGACGCACAGACCTGCCGATCTAAGGTGAGGCTGGAAGGTAATTCGGCAAGGGCCAAATAGCCTTCACCGCGGTGCGTCGCCCAGCGGAGTGTCCCGAATGGAGCGACGAAAGTCCGGGTGACGGACCCAGAGATAGACCCCCATGGATACGGCGGCCAGCGTGTTGGCGGTGACCACTGCCCAGAAGGGGAACAGGGTGTTGGTCCGCTCGGAGAGCACCTCCAGTAACCCGTAGAACATCACCTCGAAGACGAGGAAGACCGGCAACAGTGCGTAGCGCACCACCGAGTCGCGGACGGCCCAGTGAACCAGGACGACCAGGCCCATGCCCAGGAGAGCGAAGACGGCGAAGTGGAATGCGGTATAGACCAGGAT
>JALYPB010000309.1 GCA_030856585.1 Gemmatimonadota bacterium
GCCCTGCAGCCCGGAGCAGCTCGTCCGCGGCAGCGTCGATATCCACGTCGCTCTTGCTGGTGCCGAGTAGCCCGGCCAGAGCCGGCCTTCCCGATGCCTCCAGCGCCTCCACCAGCGACGCAGCCCCGGCCTTTTCCACTTCCTTGAGCGCCTTGGCAAAGGCCTTCTCGTCGCGGCCGAGATCGTCCCGCTCCACCTGAGCGCGATGAAACTCCACTTCCTGCCGCTTCTGCGCGATCTCTCGCTCGGCCAGCTCCTTGGCTGCCTCTACCATGAATGCGCGGACCGACTGAAACAGCTCGCGCGTCTCGGCCGACGCGGCCCGGGCACCGAGTACTCCGATTCCCGACTCGCTCAGCGTGGTGCGGTCGCCCTTCGGGGCGACCTTCTTCAGATCGTGCACCATGCGGGTGATGGCGTTGGGCGTCATTACCGGCGGCATGGAACGGAGCCGGAGACCTTCGGCTGCCCGGCGGAAACCGGCCAGGCGGAGCAGGGTCCCGATCTCGCCCTCATCGGCGCCCCGGAACACCGGCGTCTTGGCCTCGAAGCCGAGAATCCGGGCCGCCCAGCCCAGGTGGGTCTCCAGGATCTGACCCACGTTCATCCGGCTCGGCACGCCGAGCGGATTAAGCACGATGTCCACCGGACTGCCGTCCGGAAGGAACGGCATGTCCTCCTCCGGCACGATCCGGGCAACAATGCCCTTGTTGCCGTGGCGGCCCGCCATCTTGTCGCCCACGGAGATCTTCCGCTTCTCAGCGATATAGACCTTCACCAGCTGGATGACGCCCGGAGGCAGCTCGTCCGGCTGGAGAATCTTGTCAATCTGATCCTCGGCCTTTTCTTCCACCCTGGCCCGCTCGCGCGCAGCCATGTCGATGGCGGCCCGGATCCGCTCGTTGGCGGCCTTGTTGGCCACCCGGAGCGTCTTCAGGTCCACCTCGCCGAGGTCGGCATCGGCCAGGATGGCGGGGCTGAGCTTGGTACCAGTGGCCAGGTACTCCTCCACCGTCCCCGCCTTCAGCATCAGCGCCACTTCCTGCCCGGTCAGCAGATGGGTGAGCTCGTCGAGCATGACCGTGCTGATACGGGCCTTCTCGTCGTTCTCGATCCGCCGCACCTCGCCGATTCGCTCGCCCCGATCCTTCTCGACGACCTGATCCTCGATCCGGCTGAAGATCTTCACGTCGATAACCACGCCGGCCATGCCGGGCGGCACCTTGAGCGAGCTGTCCTTCACATCCTTGGCCTTCTCGCCGAAGATGGCCGTCAGCAGCTTCTCCTCGGGCGACAGCTCGGTTTCACCCTTCGGCGTGATCTTGCCGACCAGGATGTCGCCCGACTTCACGTGGGCGCCGATGCGTACGATGCCGCGCTCGTCCAGGTCGACCACACTCTCGTCGGAGACGTTCGGGATTTCCCGGGTGATCTCCTCCTGGCCCCGCTTGGTGTCGCGTACGTGGAGCTCGAGCTCCTGGATGTGGATGGACGAGTAAACGTCGTCCTTTACCAGCCGCTCGCTGAGGACGATCGCGTCCTCGAAGTTGTGCCCGTACCAGGGCATGAACGCCACCAGCACGTTGCTGCCCAGCGCCAGCTCGCCACCCTCGGTGGCCGCGCCGTCGGCGATGATCTCGCCGGCGCCGACCTGCTGGCCCAGCTGAACCAGGGGCCGCTGGTTGATGGCGGTATCCTGGTTGGTGCGCCAGAACTTCTTGACCCGGTAGCGATCGTGCTGATGCAGCCGGGCCAGCGGGGTTTCACCCACCGTCCCGCCGTTGGTGCCCGCATCCACGATGATCTCGTCGGCGGTAACCCGGGTGACCGTACCGGCCCGGCGGGCGATGATGACCGCCCCCGAGTCCCGGGCCACTTTCTCCTCCAGCCCGGTGCCCACCAGCGGGGCCTGGGGGAAGAGAAGCGGCACGCTCTGCCGCTGCATGTTGGAGCCCATGAGCGCGCGGTTGGCGTCGTCGTGCTCCAGGAACGGAATCAACGCCGCGGCGATGGAGACCAGCTGCTCCGGCGCCACGTCCATGAACTCGATCCGGTCGGGCGGGAGCAACGGGTAGTCGTCTCCCTTGCGGCTCAGCACCAGCTGCTCCGCGAAGGTGCCGTCCGGGTTCAGCGGCGCGTTGGCCGGCGCCACCGCGTAATCCTCTTCATCGCTGGCCGACAGCCAGCGGATCTCGTCGGTGACCTTGCCGTTCTTCACCGTTCGGTACGGGGTCTCGATGAACCCCAGGTCGTTGATCCGGGCATAGGTCGAAAGGCTCGTGATCAGCCCGATGTTCGGACCTTCCGGCGTCTCGATCGGGCACATCCGGCCGTACTGTGAGTAGTGCACGTCGCGGACCTCGAAGCCCGCGCGCTCGCGGGTGAGGCCGCCCGGGCCCAGGGCCGAGAGCCGCCGCTTGTTGGTCAGCTCGGCCAGAGGGTTGGTCTGGTCCATGAACTGGGAGAGCTGGGACGAGCCGAAGAAGGCCTGAATGACGGCGCTCACGGTGCGCGCGTTGACCAGGTCATCCAGCGAGATCTTCTCGGGATCCGAGTTGATGCTCATCCGCTCCTTGACCAGCCGGGCCATGCGCGACAAGCCGACCGAGAACTGGTTGGCGATCAGCTCGCCCACCGACCGGATCCGGCGGTTGCCCAGGTGGTCGATGTCGTCGGTGAACCCCCGGCCATCGTGCAGGTCGATCAGGTAGCGGATGATCGCCACGAAATCGTCCTCGGTCAGGACCGTGTGATTCGGGTCGGTCTTGGTCTTGAGCCGCTGATTAATCTTGTAGCGGCCCACCCGCCCGAGATCGTACCGCTTCGGGTTGAAGAACAGCTTCTGCAGCTGCTGCCGCGCGGTCTCGAGGTTGGGGGCGTCACCCGGCCGGAGCAGGGCGTAGATCTGCTCCAGGGCCTCGGCCTCACTGTGGGTCGGGTCCTTGGCGAGCGTGTTCTTGATGAGCGGCGACTCCGACCGCCCATGGGGCAGCAGGACCTCCACCTTATGGACGCCGGCCTTGATCAGCTTCTTCCGGAGGGTCTCGGTTACCTCCGCTCCGCCCTCGGCGAGCACCTCACCGGTCTCCGGATCGGCGACGTCGAACGCCAGGACGTGGTTCTGCCGGTCCCGGGTGGAGGTCGGCTGCTCCTCTTCCCGCACGTCGATGGTCGTGTAGCCGGCAAAGACCGTGACGCGCTTGATGCCCTTGTGCCGCATCTCGTTGAGCCGCTCCTGGGTGAGCTCGTCGCCCACCAGGCCGAGCGGCTCACCGCTCTTGTCCTCCGGATTGGCCACGTCCGCGGACAACAGCGATCCGATGACCTCCCGCTTCTCCTGCCGGCCCTCGAGCTTGCCGGTGATGTTCAGCTCCTTGGTGGCGAAGAACAGCTTCAGGATGTCGGCGTTGTTCCCGTGACCGAAGGCGCGCAGCAATGCCGTGGCCGGGAACTTCTTCTTCTTGTCGATATGGACGTAGATCACGTCGTGGATGTCGATGGTGAACTCGACCCACGAGCCCCGGAACGGGATGATCCGCGCCGAAAAGAGCCGCTGGCCGTTCGGATGGGTGTCCTCTTCGAACACCACGCCGGGCGAGCGGTGAAGCTGGCTCACCACGACGCGCTCGGCGCCGTTGATGACGAACGTGCCGAGCGGGGTCATGATGGGCAGCTCGCCCAGGTAGACCTCTTTCTCAATGGCGTTCTTGAGCCGCTTCTGGCCCTCCACTTCCTCGTAGACGTCGAGCCGGAGCTTGGCCTTGAGCGGGGCGGCATAGGTCATGTCGCGCTCGACACACTCTTCAACCGAGTACCTGGCCTCGCCCAGGGCGTAGCCCAGGAACTCCAGCTTGTACTTCTCGTTGACGTCCGTGATCGGGAAGAGGTCCCGGAACACCCGCTCGAGGGAGACGTCCTGTCGGGCGCCGTGGACGTCGTCCGGCACGAGCAGCGTCTGGAACGCCGCCGTCTGGATGTCGAGGAGGTGCGGCATCGGCATGCCGCCCTCGCGCTTGCTGAACGTGATTACAGCTCGGGTCTCAGGCATTGTCACTCGCTCTCACGCAACACAAATGGCCCCAGCACGAAACCCCCGACGAAAGCGGGGTGGCTACGGGGCTCGGCAGATTCAGGAACTTACGGAGCTTATGAGCGTTCATTCGTCTCACTGAAATAGGGTGCGAGGCCAAGATCCTTGGCGGCCGGGCCCGGAGGACCCGGTGCCGCTCAGGATAGGGCTGCGCCCTACTTCAGTTCGACGACAGCGCCCTGCTCCTCCAGCTTCTTCTTGAACTCCTCGGCCTCGGCTTTGGACACGCCTTCCTTGATGTTGCTGGGGACGTTGTCCACCGCATCCTTGGCTTCCTTCAGACCCAGGCTGGTGATCTCGCGGACCGCCTTGATGACCTTAATCTTGTTGGGTCCGCCCTCTTTGAGGGTGACGGTCCACTCGGTCTTCTCTTCGGCCGGTGCCGCAGCAGCGGCGCCGCCGCCACCGCCGCCAGCGGGCGCCGCGGCCGCGGCCGCAATGGTGACGTTGAACTTGGTCTTGAACGCCTCGATCAGGTCGGCCAGCTCGACAACGGTCTTGTTGCCGATTGCCTCGAGGAGCTCTTCGTTACTCAGCGTGGTGGTGGGCATCGATGTTTTCTCTCTCAATCCGGATGATTTTTATTGCGACGAACGCTGTTCGCGAAGCGCCTCAAGGGCGCCGACCATCTGATACAGTACTCCAGTCAGAACCCCGGCGAACTGGGCCATGGGGGCCTGGATGGTGCCGGCAAGCTGCGAGAGCAGGACCTGCCGGGGCGGCAAGCCCGCCAGCCGCTTCACCTGATCCGAGGTGACCGGCCGGCCATCGATCAGGCCGATCT
>JALYPB010000310.1 GCA_030856585.1 Gemmatimonadota bacterium
CGACGCTGGGGACTCGAAGTCGTCCGAAATGCAAACTCGGTGCAGATCGAGGTGCGTGGGTGGGGAGCAGGGCCGACTTTAGCCTTTGCCTCCCACCTGGATGTGGTGCCTCCTGGCGCCGGGTGGACCAGGGACCCGTTCAACCCGATCATCGAGGGAACCCGGCTCTACGGGCGCGGCTCGGGCGATGCCAAGGCCTCGGTCGCGGCGATGCTCTATGCGGCAAAGGATCTGATGGATACCGGCGGCATAGATGCCGGACGCCTGCTGGTCATTCTGGGCTATGGCGAGGAAACCAAAAACACCACTATGGGTGCCGCCGTCGAGGCGGCTGGAGAGATCGATGCGGCTGTCATCGGAGAGCCCACCGGTCTCGACTTTGCCATCGCCCAGCGGGGGCTCATGATGGTGGACCTGGTGGCGCAGGGCGACCAGCGACACGCTGCCTATGCCTCGGGAGAGGACGGCTTCACCAACTCGGTGCAGGTGCTTTCGGGGGACCTGCTCAAGCTCGACAACCTGTTCGCATCCCGCTCCCACCCCGTGCTCGGCCGGGCGATGGCCACAGCCACAATGCTGGAGGCGGGAATCAGCCGGAACATTACGCCCCCGGTCGCGCGGGCCGTGCTTGACGTCCGCAGCACCCCGGATTGGAGTCATGAGGAGCTGGCTCAGGAGCTCCGAACCGCGTTGACCTCCGACGTCATTGTCACGTCCCGGCGGCTGGTCCCCTGCGAAACACCGTCCGGCTCGCGCCTGTTGGCCGCTGCCTCCCAACTGCGGCCGGCGGCCACCCACTTCGGGAGCCCGACCTGCTCCGATTGGGTCTTCTTCCGGGACTTCGACGCCATCAAGTGTGGACCTGGCACCAGCCGCCGCTCCCACACACCGGACGAGTACGTCGATATCCCGGAGGTCACGGCGGCGCGCGGCTTCTATGGCCAGCTGGCGCGGGCCTACCTCTCGGGACACTGACCCATGGACCGGCCTAACACCCTTTGGAGCTCCACAGCACCGGAGCAACGCCTCTTCGATTACACCACCGGTGATGACCGCACCTGGGACGCGCGGCTTTTGTCCTGGGATGTGCTGGGGAGTCTCGGTCATATCGAAGGGCTGCGCGCGGCCCGTCTCATTACCGCCGCCGATTACGCCGGGATGCGCCGCGGCCTGCGTGAGGTCTTCAACGCCACCTCGCGAGGCCGGCTCAAGCTCGACCCCCGGCATGAGGACGTGCATACCGCGGTCGAGTACTGGCTTACCACCCGGGCTCCCGGCACCGGCGAGCGGCTCCACACCGGCCGGTCCCGCAACGATCAGGTGGCCTGCGATCTCCGCCTCTTTCTCAAGGACGAGCTGCTCAAGGTTGCGGCGGCCGCACTGGGGCTTGCCGGCGCGCTGGTGGATTTTGCGCAGCGTCATCGCAGCGTGCTCTGGCCCGGCTACACCCACGGCCGCCGAGCCATGCCGTCATCCGTGGGTCTCTGGGCCGGTGCGCTCGCCGAAGGCATACTCGATACCGTAGAGTCGCTGCCCGCGCTCTGGGCTCGGGTCGACCGCTCACCGCTCGGAAGCGCGGCGGGATACGGCGTGCCGCTTCCACTGCAGCGCAGTGTGGTCGCCCGGGCGCTCGGCTTTGCCGGGCTGGATATCAACGTGGCTTCGGTGCAGGGGGGGCGAGGAAAGCTCGAGGCGGCGGTGCTCTTCTGGTGTACCCAGCTGGGACACGATGTGGCCCGGCTGTCTCAAGACGTGATCGTGTTCAGCGGAGAGGAATACGGATATCTGACGCTACCGGCCGACCTGGCCACGGGGTCCAGCATCATGCCGCACAAGCGGAATCCCGATCTCTTCGAGCTGACGCGTGGGCGGGCCTCAGCCGTCGAGGGCGACCTGCTCGCGGTGCTTCAGATCAAGGCGAAGCTGTCCGGCGGCTATCACCGTGATTTCCAGCTGCTCAAGGAACCGCTGATGAGGGGGCTGGATCGCACCGGGGCGATGCTCGAGGCCATGACCCATGCGTTGCCCAAGCTGGGGGTTGACCCGGAGAAATGTCAGGCCGCCCTGGCCGGCGGAGCGTTGGCCACCGACGAGGTGATGCGGCGGGTGGAAACCGGCCGCCCGTTCCGCACCGCGTACCGCGAGGTGGCCGCGGCGCTCAAGGAGGGAGAGAGCTTCGCTGCGCCGGCCCCGGCACGGATCATCTCCCGCCGAACCTCGACCGGCGGTCTGGGAAACTTGGGCCTGCCGGATCTGAAGAAGCGGATCAGGCAGTCGCGCGCCTGGAACGCGCGCGAACGAAAGCGCTTCGATCGCGCAATGACCAAACTCGCCGGCCAGACCACCCGTCCGCCCGTCTGCCCGTCCGCCCGTTCTTCATGACCGCCGACCGGCAGAAGCGTCACCTCAAGATTCTCGAGCTCATCAGCACTCGTCCGGTGCGGACCCAGGAGAATCTGGCCGATGCCCTGGCGGCACTGGGATGGGATGTCACCCAATCCTCAGTGAGTCGGGACATCGCGGCGCTTCGGCTGGTGAAGGTGGATGGCGCTTACCGCCGGCCGCCCCCGCGCGCGCCGCGAAAGGATCCCGACGAGCAACGGGTGGGAGAGGGAGTGCTCACGATGGAGCGGGCTGGAGAAGCCCTGGTCGTGCTCCACACCCCGCCGGGGGAAGCCAACCACGTCGCAGTGGCACTCGACCGGCTGGCCTGGCCCGAGGTCATCGGGACCATTGCCGGAGACGACACAATTTTTCTGGCCGTACAGGGATCGGCGGCGCAGCGGCGGGTGCTGCGCCTGGTCCGCCGACTCGCCGCCGATTAACAAAGCCCCCTATTGGCGATTCCTGGGATCTGGCTCGCGGGCCGACTCCGTCATTCGCAGCGCCGGTGGAGCCCCCAGAAGGATCGGCGGGGAGGCTTGGCGGAAGCGGACGCAGTGAACCGGCTCACCGCTGATGTACTGGAGGCAGCCGGGTGGAGCGAGATCGCGCCGCTTACTAAGCTGGGTGGGCCAATTACGCGCGAGCTCGAGCGGGAGGACTTCGATCTGCCGGTTCGCAACTAAGGCAGTCAGGATGGGCTCGCGGCAAGCAGGTTCAGCGCGTCGCCGGCCGCGGCACCGCTGGCGGTGTTATCGAATATGCACCAGACCTCCCCTGCAGCTTCCTCGAGAGCGGAGGCGAGACGTCTGATGCTTTCTTCCTCGTACGCGGAAAAGTACTTTCGCGGCGACCCGTGTAATCGATAGTACGCCGGCTCGCGCCACCCGCCCGGCTCGGCTGCGGCAGGCACCACCGCAGGATCTGCAGCAACTCTCCCGATTGTGCTCGTCTTCAGTAACGCGTCGGCATCCTCGGCAAACCAGCTGGCGTGGCGGGGCTCGCACACGATCGGTCCGGCGTGACGGTCCCGCAGCGTGGTGAAGAACGAAATGGCCAGCCCCGGTTCAAATGCGAGACTGGGAGGGAGCTGGACCAGGATCGGGCCAAGCTTCTTTCCCAGCAGGCGAGCGCCGGTCAGGAAGTCCTCGAGTGGTTCCCCCGCTTCGACTAGCTTGCGCTGGTGTGTGATTGCCTTGGGGAGCTTGAGAGAGAATCTGAAATTGTCCGGGGTCGACTCGGCCCAACGCGCGTAGGTCGCCGGCCGGTGGTGCCGATGAAACGTGGAATTGATCTCAACGCCCTGAAAAATACCGGCATAGCGCTGGAGCGTGCCCCCATCGATGGGAAATCGGTCCGCGTGAGCGCGGGGAATGGCCCAGCCTGCGGTGCCAATGTAGGCCCTCCGCGAGGGAGCCACTGTTCATCTCTCCTCTTTCCGCACTGCCTTCCCTCCATATCTCACCGCCGTCATCTCCGCCAGAATCGCCAGCGCGGTCTCCGCCGGCTGCCGGCCTCCGAGATCCAGGCCGATCGGGCCATGCAGGCGCCCGACCTGAGCATCGCTAAGTCCAGCTTCGCGGAGGCGCTCGCGGCGAGCGTACTGCGTCTTCCGTGATCCGATCGCCCCGACATAGGCGGCCGGGGACCGGAGCGCGATCTGGAGAGCCGGCTCGTCAAACTTGGGGTCGTGCGACAGAACACAGACGTAGCACGCCGAATCGATCCCGATACGGTCAAACGCCTCTTCGGGCCAGGCGAGGATGAGTTCGTCAGCCTCCGGAAAGCGATGACGATCGAGGAATGCCTCGCGCCCATCTGCGACTATAGTGTGGTAACCGAGAGCCTTCGCGAGCGGCACCAGGGCCACTGCAATCTGAACCCCGCCGAAGATCACCAGCCGGGGTTGCCGGGGAAAGACTTCGAAGAACAGGGTGACTGGACCATCCGCGGTCTCCAGTATCTGGCTGGTGCTGGCTTCCTTCTTGAGTGCCTCACGCGCGGCGTCGCGAACCGCATCAGCAGGAATGGCAGTCGGCAGCTTGCCTGCAACCTGGCCGTCATCGAGCACCCGCACCGATCGACCCAGTCCGGAGCCGGCAATGACAGACACAACGACCTCGCCACCAGGTCCGCGGGCCGCCTGGAGCACTTCCGGCCTGACCGAAGGCTCGACGAACACCTTGATCGTTCCACCGCAGGCCAGCCCGACTTCCCAGGCGCGCTCATCGGTAACTCCGAAGGTCACCAGTTTCGGGCTTCCACGGCCGATTGCTCCCTCGATCTCGAGCGCAGTGGCAGTTTCGACGCAACCGCCGGAAACCGAGCCTGCGATCGTACCCTCGGACGTGGCGAGCATACATGACCCCTCCGGCCGGGGCGCCGAGCCCCACACGTTGGTGACCGCTCGGCCGAACGGCTTACCGGTCGCGAGGAAACGCTCATAGTCGGCGAGGAGGTCGCGCATTGGGGGAGCTTACAACCGCCCCGGGCGTTCCGCCATTTTCCCTGCTCGGAGCGAAACTTGCAGACAGAGTCAGCCATGAAACGCTTTGAGTGTCGCGCCGTCGTCTTCGATCTCGATGGTGTTCTGGTCGACTCGATCGGATACATAGAGCAGCAATGGCACCGATGGGCGATTTCCAAGGGTCTGCCCATCGAGCCCTTCCTCCGCGTGTGTCACGGCCGCCGGGCGGTCGAGACCATTCGTCTGGCGGCTCCGCACCTTGATGCCGAGGCGGAGGTAGCGGCCTTCGCTCCCGATAAGGAGGACGCGGGTGCCGAGGCTCTCAGGCCGGTTGACGGCGCCGCACGGCTGCTGGAATCCCTGCCCCGCGAGAGCTGGGCAGTAGCGACTTCGGGAGCTCGCGCCGTCGCTACCGGGCGTCTTCAGCGTGCGGGTCTGCCTACGCCCGGTGTGCTCGTCTGTGCCGAAGATGTGCTGCGAGGAAAGCCAAGCCCCGACGTTTACCTGCTCGCCGCCGCCGGTCTCGGGGTGGTGCCAGCCGAATGTCTGGTGATCGAAGATGCGCCCGCCGGAATCGAGGCGGCGCGCGCC
>JALYPB010000313.1 GCA_030856585.1 Gemmatimonadota bacterium
AGGCTGCACCCACCCAGGAGCGGTCAGGTCACGGTGTTCACGGTGGTCGATCACATGGACGTGCCGTCTCAGGCCCTGGCGCCAAGTGGAGTCCGCGGGACGGTTGCTTCGGAGGTCAGACGCATCAATGCTGAGCGCGTCGCACGGGCGCAAAAAGATCTCGCACGCGCCAAAGCCACGCTCACACGCGGCGGCTGGCGCGTCCGCACCATAGCCACCGCAGGCGCACCATTGCGCGACTTGCTGGCCACCGTCGACTCGGCGGCAGCCGATCTTCTCGTCGTAGGCGCCCGAGGCGTCACTGGCGTACGCCACCTGTTGCTGGGCAGCGTCGCCGAAGGTGCCATGAACCGATGCCGTGTGCCAGTCCTCGTGGTGCGGTGAAGTGCGGTGGACGCACAGCAGCGACTTCGAAACCTGGCGGGGACGCGCCAGTTATCACGGTGCGCGAACAGGGGATCGCGGATGTGAGCCGTTAGCCCTTCTGCCCCGATACCTCGGCACCCCATCTCCACTTCCGGATCTCCGGCAGGTCCTCGCCGTGTGTGCAGATGTAGTTCTTGTGATCGACGAGCTTGTCGCGCAGAAACTGTTTGGCGTACGCGGCACTCGAGCCCACAGCCGGTACCCGATCGATCACGTCGCCAGCCAGGTGAAACCGATCGAGACCGTTCAACACCGTCATATCGAAGGGCGTGGTCGTGCTGCTCTCCTCCTTATACCCATCGCGACCGCGTCCTCCATCGGCGTGTGCTCGTCCACAGTGTGAACCGGACTCGTCATCACCTCTGAGATGGCGGTCTCGTCCGGATCCAAGCGCCCGGCGATGCAACGAATTGCGAGGTCCCGGTCGGTGACAATCCCGGTGGCCGGCATGGGATGACTGTTCCCCACGATGACCAGGGTTCCGACATCGTGATCGGCCATGCGGCGCGCGGCCGTCCTGATGGTCTCGCTGCCCGATGCCGTCGCGACGACCCGGCTGCAAATCCTGCCCACAGACATATCAGCCTCCTGCTTGAAGGGAACGATGGTCCGGCGGCGCTCATGCAACGCACCAGGACTCTAATGTGAGGGGATGGGGGTGAAGCGATTATGAAGTCGGAAGGAAGCTTCTGCGGCCCTTCAATCCGGCTTCGGCGCTCCTGAGCTCCGATGCCAGCAGGGGCCGGCGAGCTCCGGGCGGCAAGTTGTTCGGTGGGTGGCGGTGATGGCGATTCCCGTACTAATGGACTAGGCCGGCACTCGTGGCGCCTGAGTGTTGCTGGTGCCTCGTCGTTCGTAGTGGTCCGCACACTCTGCCTCACGCCCGCGTACCACCCGCACCCCGCGCAGCGCCCCGGCCGATTGGTCACGATTGTATGCTGCCCTCGAGCCCCACGCCGACACTTCCAGGTCCTCGAGCGTCGCGATCTCGAGCTCCTCATGTAGCCGCCGCGCCAGCACAGGACCGATCCCCGGCACCGAGGTTTTCACGTTATCGCCCAGTCTGCGGTCCGCCAGACCATTCCAGGGCGCTGCATCACGACGGGTCACGCCCGAGGGGCGAATGCCGCTCGCAAGGCATTCAATATGACAGCCACATCGATCCCTTCTTGGAGCAGCGCCCCGGCGATCGGTGGGATGTAGCCGAAGCTCGCGACCACCATCGCCGCACTGCTCAGCCCTAGCCCCACCCAGATGCTCTGCCGGGCAAGGCGCAGCGTACGGCGGCTGATCCGGATGGCCTCCACAACCCGGGTTGGGTCGTCGGCGAGGATCACTGCATCCGCGGCCTCGGCGCTGATTCCGCCTCCCCCGGCGGCCAGCGCGATCCCCACGGTTGCCGTGCTGAGCGCCGGCGCATCGTTGGTACCGTCGCCCACCATCAGCACCCGCTGCCCTTCCTTCATCAGCCTTTGCACGTAGGCGACCTTTGCCTCGGGAAGCAGGTCGCCGTGCGCCTCGTCAATACCGACCGCCTTGCCCACCGCCGTGGCGTTCGCCTGGTCGTCGCCGGAGAGCAGGACGATCCGCGTGACGCCCAGCCGGCGGAGCTCGGGGATGAAGCCGGCGAGCTCCGGACGCAGCCGGTCGGCGTACTCGATCAACCCGGCTCCCTGGCCATCGACTGCCACATAGGCTCTGAGTTCCGCGCCTGGTGTCTGGGCCAGCAGACCGCGCAGCGCTGGCTCAGCGGCAGGATGGCGCTTCACCACGAACGACCAGCCACCTACCGTGACCGAGTGGCCTTCCACCTCGCCACTCACGCCCTGGCCGGGTGCCTCGGCGACGTTGGTCGCCGGCGGAAGAACGATGCCTCGCTCTACCGTTTCCTGAACTACCGTGCGGGCCAGCAGGTGGCCGGACCCATGCTCAATGGCGCCGGCAAGCCGGAGCACCCCGGTCTCGGCGAACGGATGAAGCGCGAGCACCCGCGCCACCTTTGGCCGGCCGATCGTGAGCGTGCCGGTCTTGTCGAAGACGGCGATCGTGACCCGGCCGAGCTGCTCGAGAGCGGTGCCATGCCGGAAGATGATCCCGCGCCGCGCCGCGCGGTTGATGCCCCCGACCACCGCGACCGGGGTAGCGAGGATAAGTGGGCATGGAGTCGCGACGACCAGCACCGCCAGCACGCGCGTGGCGTCGCCGGAGAGGAGATAGGTCCCCGCGCAGACGGCCAGGGTGAGCGGAGTGAACCAGATGGCGTAGCGGTCGGCCAGGCGCTGGAGCGGCGACTTGCTCCCCTGAGCGGTGCGGACCAGCTCCACGATCCTGGCGTACTGGCTCTCGCTGGCGGCGGCCGTCGCGCGGACGGTGAGGGGACCCTCGAGGTTGAGACTGCCGCTGAGCAGCCTTATTC
>JALYPB010000324.1 GCA_030856585.1 Gemmatimonadota bacterium
CAAGGAATACGATGGGGAGGAGAGTGCGGTGCAACGGACGGAATACGGTCCGCACCGCGTGCGGCACCACCAGTCCGACGAAACCGATAATGCCGCAGGTTGCCACGCTCGCCGCGGTCAGGAGTGCGGTTGAGAGGTAGATCACCCGCCGCAACCGGTCCACTTCCGCCCCGAGATGGTGCGCCGGCTCATCGCCCAGGGCGATCAGGTCAAGTGAGCGGGCATGAAACAGGAGCAGGGCCACGGGAATGGCCGCATAAACGGTGAACACGGCGAGGGCACGCCAGGACGCGGCACCGAAGCCGCCCAAGAGCCACAGGAAGGCATTCCGGACCCCGGGGGCATCGGAGAGCACCATGACGGCGCTCATGAGCGCGCCGGCAAAGGAACCGACCACGACACCGGAGAGGAGTAGCACGTGGGGATCGAGATGCCGGCCCGACACCAGGCTGAGGCGGTACACCAGTGCCACCGCGCTAAGAGCACCCACGAAGGCGGCGACCGGCACGGCCCAGGCTCCGCCGGCCCGGATGGCAATCGCGATCACGGCGCCGAGCCCCGCGCCGCTCGAAAGGCCGAGGAGATACGGCTCGGCCAACGGGTTCCTGATCATGGCCTGAAGCGCGGCGCCACAGATGCCGAGGCTGCCCCCAACCAGAAAGGCGAGGACCACACGAGGAGCACGCAGATCACGCACGATGGCGGATGCTTCCGCGTCCGCGCGCCATAACCCGGCCCATATTTCGCTCAGCGGAATCGGAACCGCACCCGCGCTCAGACCGATCAGAAGGCAGGCTATGACGACGAGCACTAGGATCCAGATACGTGCGGCGGTCACGGCCTCGCCTCGCTCAGTCTGGCGCTGAGCTGACGGATCGCCTGCGGTGCCCGGGGGCTCGGCCGGTTGAACTCGGAGCCGGTTACGTGGAGGAAACGGTGTTCCCGAACGGCGGGGACGACTTGCCACTCCGGCCGGTTGGCGAAGGCGGAGGGTCCCTCCACCGTGGTGAAGATCAGCTCTGGATTTCGCGCAGCCACAGCCTCGATGCTCACCACGCCGGAGGACGCGCTCACATCGGCGAAGAGATTCTCGCCTCCGGCCCGCTCTACCAGCTCGCTGAGGAAGCTTCCCCGCCCGATGGTCATGGGCGGCTGCTCCCATACGAGAAGCAGAACCTTGGGTCTCCGAGGCCCGGGCTGCCGGGTGGCGGAGGTGAGCGCGGTATCGAAGACCGCCGCCAGTGAGTCGGCTGCCGCCGGCCGTCCAGTTAGGCGACCGAGCATGCGCGACAACCGGGGAACGCTGCTCAGCGCGTCGGTGTTGATCCGGACGGCGGCGACGCCCAGCTCGCGGAGTCTGCCCGCCACCGCCGCATTCTGGCCCGAGTTATAGAGGATCACCAGATCCGGCCGGCTGGCGATGACGGCTTCGATGTTGGGCTTGATGCCGTCGCCCAGGTCGGGAACGGCTTTGGCCGCGGCGGGAAAGTCGCAGTAGCTGGTCCGACCCACAACGGCGGGGCCGGCCCCGAGGGCAAAGAGCAGCTCCGTGGAAGCCGGAATGAGCGAGACGACGCGGCGTGCGGGGGCCGCAAGCCGGAGCGTGTCACCTGCGTCATCGACCACGCTGATGCCTGCGCGGACGCTGGGTGCCGGACGGCACCCAGCCCCGGCGAGGATTGCGATGACCAGCAGTCGCAAAATCAAATGCCCATCTTCCTGAGCTCGGAGGATGGGCGATGAGCGAGAGCCGAAGAGGCTGCCGGACACGCCACCAACCCTCCCCCGAGGGCTTCATGGTGGCACGAACAGCGAGGTCTCCTGGCTTCGGGACTCCACTCGCCTTCCCGGTTTCCCAGTGGCGTTTCTGAGTGGAGAGCCTGGCCTCAAAGGCCAGGTACCCGTTACAGTGGCGGGGCCGCGCCGGACTTGCACCGGCTTCCGAAAATCCCCATTCGTGTGGTCTTCAATTGTACAGCAGCGGCTAGTCTATTGGCTCGGCGCCCCCGACGCAAGGGCTGTCTCCAGCTCGGCCTTGAGCCTGCCTCGCTCGGTCTGGTAGGAAAGCCAGGCTTCCGCCGACGTCTCCTCCTCCCGTCCAAGGTAGCGGGCATCGAGCGTGGCGATGGCATCGAGCAGCACGGCGGCAGAGGCCGGAAGCCGCCGCGATCGGCGCGCCAGGAAATACCAGGCCGCTCCGCCGAGAGCGAGAACGATGGCGCCGACGAGCGAAGGCAACAACCAGGTGGGGACGCGAGGCCGCGCGGGGAGCGCTACCCGCAAGGTGCCGCCCGCGGGGATGGCACCGGTCCACCTCCGGAAGGAGCGTCCCTGGAGTACCTGACTATCCGCCAGAGCCAGAGTGCCTCCGCCCACCACCACATCATCTTCTTCGGCGAGGACATTGACCGACGAAACCGGCTCGGCGAACCGGAGCTCGAGACCCTCCTGCCCCGCTGGAACCGCGTACTGCAGGGTCACCTGTTTCTCGCCCGGAGCCAGCGGTGCCGCTACAATAACCGAGTCCCCTCGCCGGGTTACCGCCTCGGGCGAGACGTCGCTCTCACCCAGCTCGAGGCCAATCGTCCCGCGGGGCAGCAGTCCCGTCCAGGAGGCCCCGGCGCTGTCGGGCGCCACTCGGGTTCGTGGTCCGCTATTGAGTAGCACAATCAGGTCGAGAACGTTTCGGGATCCCTCCTCTCCCGGCTGCGTCAGCACCAGGTGCCGTGCCTGCAGGGAGACCGGTGCGGTGCTCGACGTGTCGTACACGATGACCCGAATCGCGGTATCCGGCCGCCCCGGACTGGTGTGCACCGGCGGCGAGAAATACTCGATGCCGGAATGGCGTGCGCTGACCAGATACAGCGCCGACGTGTCGGGACGAAAGGAGAAACGGAACCGCCCACGACGATCGGTTCGGGTGGAGTCCAGCGGACCTTGCAGCGCCTGGCCGACCTGGTGCAACACCACGCGGGTGCCGGGCACCGGGGTGGAGTCGCCCTTGAGCACGGCGCCGCGAGCGGGGATGGTTTGCGCTGAGAGGACGGAGAAGGCGGAGAAGACGGATAAGACGGATAAGACGGACAAGACGGACAGGACGAACACAATACGCCGAGGGGACGCGGTGGGTAAACACCTCTCCGACATCTCCGGCCTCACCGCCTTCTCCGTCCTTCTACTACGGATTGAACTTCCCGAAATCCTGCGGATCCATCTTCTCGAGGTAGTCCTTTAGCTTGTCCGCCTCGAGCGATGGATTGGGGGAGGGCTCGTCGGTTTCCACGCCGCTCTGGTCGAGCAACTGGTCGCTGGTGAAAATCGGCGCCCGCATCCTGAGCGCCAGCGCGATGCTGTCCGAGGGACGGGCATCGACCTGAAAGACATGGTCCTCGCGGCGGATAAGGAGCTCGGCAAAGTAGGTGTTTTCCTTGACCGAGCTGATCACCACCCGGCGGAGATCGCCGCCCAACCCCACCAGAATCTGCTTGAGCAAATCGTGGGTGAGGGGGCGTTGCGCCTTCATCCCTTGCAGCTCCATCGCGATCGCACTGGCCTCTGCCGGTCCGATCCAGATCGGGAGGACCCGACTCCCGTCCTTCTCTCGCAGGATCACCACGGGCGTGTTTGTTGTTCGATCGAGGCCGAGATGCGCGACGGTAACTTCGATCATCGACTCATCCGTTTATGTCCCTGCATCCCAACTGGCCAGATAATGCACCTGCTCGGCGGTCAGCGTGTCTATTGCGACCCCCATGGCCTGCAACTTGAGCCGCGCGATCTCCTGGTCCACCGCGGGCGGTAACCGGTGAACCGCCTTCGTCATCTTCCCTGCCTCCTTGGCCAGCACTTCAGCCGCCAGGGCCTGATTGGCGAACGACATGTCCATGACGCTGGCCGGGTGACCCTCGGCCGCGGCCAGATTGATCAGCCGCCCTTCGCCGAGCACCATGATGCGGCGGCCCTTGACCGTGAACTCCTCCACCATTTCGCGCACCTGACGCCGGGCGGAGGAAATCTTGGCCAATCCTTCGAGGTCGAGCTCCACGTTGAAGTGCCCCGAATTGCAAACGATGGCGCCGTCCTTCATGGTCGAGAAATGCTCCGGCCGGATCACGTGAATATTGCCGGTCAGAGTAATGAAGAGATCGCCCACTGGCGAAGCGTCGGCCATGGCCATGACCTCAAAGCCGTCCATCCTCGCCTCGAGCGCAGGCAGTGGATCGATCTCGGTCACGATGACGTGCGCGCCTGCCCCACGTGCGCGACTGGCGACTCCGCGTCCGCACCAGCCGTAGCCGGCCACCACGACCGTGCTTCCGGCGAGCAGAAGGTTGGTGGCGCGAATCACCCCGTCGAGAGTTGACTGGCCGGTGCCGTAGCGATTGTCGAACATGTGCTTGGTGTTCGAATCGTTCACCGCAATGATCGGGAACTGGAGAATCCCCTCCTTCGCCATGGCCTTGAGCCGGATGACGCCGGTGGTGGTCTCCTCGGTCGAGCCCCGGACCGCTGTAACCAGCTCCTTTCGCTCGGCCTGCGAGAGCCCCTCAACCCAGCTCCGGATCGGCGGCGCAAGATCGTCCAGCCGGTTGAGCGAGATCATATGCAGCGCGCCGACCAGGTCGGCCCCGTCGTCCTGGGTCATCTGAGGGCCGAAGGCCAGCGCCTGCGCGATGTGGGTGTAGTAGGTCTGGTGGTCCTCACCCTTGATGGCGTAGACGTGCACGCCGTGGTCGCGCACGAGGTGCGCCGCCACATCATCCTGCGTGGAAAGCGGGTTCGAAGCGCACAGGGCGATGTCTGCGCCGGCCGCCCGCAGGGTAACCATC
>JALYPB010000332.1 GCA_030856585.1 Gemmatimonadota bacterium
CAGGCGGCTGCAGGACTGCGGAAGGGTTTCGGCGCCACCCGGACCGCATCCGCGCAATAAGGGCCTGAGGTACGGAAGATCCAATCAGGCTGTCCGGACGTAACACTACTGACTGTTTCCATAACCCAGAGTAAGGAGTCGGCTGATGCGAACGAAGTTACCGCAGGGCGAGGAGGAACTGCGCTTCCTCGACCAACTGGCACGCACGACGAGCCGCAGAAAGTTTCTCCAGTGGTCCGGCGTCACCATCGGCGTCGTGGCGCTCGGCTGCAGCGATGACAACGGCGACGGCGGGACCGGTCCCGGAACCGGGGTCAACCTGGGGACGGGAGACACCGGCGTCCTGAATTACGCCTATGCTCTCGAGCAGTTGGAGGCCGCGTTCTATACCCAGGTGGTTGCCTCCTTCTATGCCGGCGCCCCCGCCGCTGAGCAGACCCTCCTTACCGACATCCGGAACCATGAGGTCATCCACCGGGACTTCTTCAAGGCTGCGCTCGGCAGCGCCGCCATAGCCGACCTGACGGTCGACTTCACCAGCGTCAACTTCGCCGATCGCGCCAGTGTTCTCGGTACCGCTCGCACGTTCGAGGATCTTGGTGTGTCGGCCTACAACGGCGCCGGTCAGCTGCTTACCACGCCCGCAAACCTGGTGACCGCAGGGAGGATCGTGTCGGTGGAAGCCCGCCACGCCGCGGCCATTCGGGACCTGATCACCGCCAACTCCTTCGCCGCCAGCGACGTGGTGGACGGGAATGCATTGGACGTGGTGCGGACGCCAACGCAGGTGCTGACACTCGCCGATCCGTTCGTCACGACTACCATCACCGCGTCGGGTCTGCCGACCGCCTAGGGAGCCAGGTAACCAAATGAAGAACACGACAATTTTCGGCACCCTCGACCCCGAGCTCGCAGAACGGGTGTCACGACGGGCCGCAGTGACTCACTCAAGCAAGCTGGCGGGAGCGCTTGCCCTGGCTTCCATGCCGGTCGCATTCGGCCTCCTGGCCAAGAGTGCGTTCGCGCAGGGCACGGCGCTGCCGGCGGGCATCATCGACGTCCTCAACTTCGCGCTCACCCTCGAGTACCTAGAGGATGATTTCTACCGGGGCGGCCTCAATGCCGGCGTGGTTCCGGGGGGGGGCGCTCTGCAGATCTTTGAAACCATCAGCACCCACGAGACTGCTCACGTTGCCCTGCTCACCAGCACCATCAGCGGGGGCGGCGGGACCCCAGCCACCAAGCCCACGTTCGATTTCACTGCCGGCGGGACATTCCCCGACCCGTTCTCCGATTACCCGACCTTCCAGGCCCTCTCCCAGGGCTTCGAGGACACCGGGGTCCGGGCTTACAAGGGGCAAGCCGGGGCGCTGATGGCGAACGACGCCATCCTCACCGTTGCCCTCCGGATCCATTCGGTAGAGGCCCGGCATGCCTCGGCAGTGCGTCGACTGCGGGGTCAGAAGGGATGGATCACCGGGAATCAGAATGATCTTCCCGCAGCCGCCGCCGGTATTTATGCCGGGGAAGAAGCCGGTGCCGGCGTCACCACCGCGGCCTCGGCGGAGGCATTCGACGAGCCGCTGACGAAGGACCAGGTCCTGGCCATAGCGGGCATGTTCATCGTTCCCTGATCTTGCCACAATTCACGCGAGAGCCCGCCGATGTCATCGGCGGGCTTTTGTGCGACCACCGGTGAACGAAGGCCATCACATCGTCCAAGACCGGCGCAATCCCGAACCGGGGCAACGCCAGGGCGAGGACAATGCCGATGTGGTCGAGGCCCCGATACACCATGACCGGCGCGCACCCTCCCCGGGCACGTATGCGCGCGGCGAGCCGGGGGGAGTTGGCGGACGACACCAGCCGGTCGCGCCCGCCGTGCAGCAGCAGGAGCGGAGGCGCCGACTCGTCCACCTGCTCGATGGGGTAGGTCCTCGCCCACAGCTTCCGCGGACCCATGAGGTCCTGCACGTCGGGATCGGTCCAGGTGGTGGCCACCGGGCCGGCCAGGCTGATAAAGCCTCTAATTGTCGAAGGCGGAATCCCGGCGTCCTCGAGGTAATGACGGTCGAGCGCCAGCAGCGTTGCGGTGTGCGCTCCCGAGGAATGCCCCATGACGAAGATTCGCGCCGGGTCTCCGCCCATCGTCCCGATGCTGTCTCTCACCCAGCGAACCGCGCGGGCCGCGTCCTCCACCCAGACCGGAAAGCGGACCTCGGGATACCGGCGGTAGTCGGGCACCACGGCAACCACGCCCTCTCCGGTCAGCGCATCACCCAGCAGCCGGTACTCCTCCCTGGAGCCGCTCTGCCATCGCCCGCCGTACAGAAACACGATGACTGGAGCCGGGGATCCTCGGCGTCGGGGCCGATAGATATCGAGGCGCTGCTGCGGGCCGGTGCCGTACGGCACGTCTACTACCAGCTCGAAGTGATTACCCAGGAGAACCGATTCAGCGATGTGGCGTGGCGCGCAGGCAGCGGCAGGGCCCAGCACCAGCGGGAGCAGTGCCAGGAGGAGCAAGGTCCGATGGAGGTGCAATAGCAGGAACCGGCATCGCGGGAGGGGCCGCCTCCAACGACGCCGGTGTAGGTTGGTAATGCAGGGCTTCAAAGTGAGTGGCTCACCTCCTAGGCTTGACCCGCTACAAGCCTAGGATGTCGGATCCCGGCGAAAGGTTGCTTGGGAGCCGTCCAGCCGCTGTTGAAGCTCCGAGGCCCGGCGCTGCTGCTTCCGGGCGTAGACCGCGAGCCCGACCAGAACGAAGGTGAGCACACCCGCCAGGAACCATCCGTAGTCGAGCGTCCGGTGCACCGAGTGGTGCACCAGCAGGACGCCGGCCAGGCTCGCCGCTACCATCCACCCCAGCCACCGGTCCAAACCCGGGGCTCCAGCTCTCTTCATC
>JALYPB010000334.1 GCA_030856585.1 Gemmatimonadota bacterium
ATCAGTTCCTCTAGCCGCTGCCGATCTGCCTGATCCTCCGGCTCCGCCTCACCCGGGCGACAAGATGAGACTGAGGTCGAACAGGTTAATCATCCTCGTGGTGCTAGTTGTGGAGGCCGGAGGCTTCGTGACCACGCTCATCGCCTCCGGGCAGCAGTGGGACGCTCCGCATGGATGGCCGCCGCTGCAGTGGCTCGCGATGGAAGGTGTACGGCGATACGGTCAGGGCGACGTCGCCGACCTGGCGCGTGAGCGCTGGCTCTCGCTCAATCGCCGCACCTATCGCGCGACGGGGAAGATGAAGGAGAAGTACGACGTCGTGGACCTCAACCGGCGTGCCGGCGGCGGCGAGTATCCCAACCAGGACGGATTCGGCTGGTCGAACGGAGTGGCGCTCGCGCTTGCCGCCCAGGAGCGCGAGGCGCCGGAAGGTGAGTCTAGCGGAGCAGTGCGTCCCCCAGCTGAGTTCCAGTCGTCACCTCGAAGCGTGCCTCTTTCACGTCCGCGGAGCCACCGCCTACAAACACGGTGAAGCTTCCTGGTTCCACCACCCGATTCATCCTTCGGTCATAGAACGCCAGGTCTTCTGAACGCAGGGTAAACGTGACGGCGGCGCGTTGCCCGGGCTGGAGCGTGATCCGGCGGAACCCGTGCAATTCCTTGACCGGGCGGGTGACACTGCCGACGTCGTCGCGCAGGTAGAGCTGCACTACCTCCTCGCCGGGGCGCTGCCCGGTATTGGTCACGTCTACCTGAACCACCAGTGTGTCGGTCGCACGCATGGACCTGCGACTCAGCCGGGGTGCGCCGTAGCCGAAAGTTGTGTAGCTGAGCCCGTGGCCGAACGAGTAGAGGGGGGTCCACGGCACGTCCAGATACTTGGAGGTGTTCCCTTCCTCGCTGGGGGGCCGCCCGGTGTTCTTGTGGCTGTAGTAGAGTGGAATCTGGCCGGTGGCGCGGGGGAAGGTCACGGGAAGCTTGCCACCGGGGCTGTAGTCTCCGAACACCACGTCCGCTACCGCCGAGCCCATCGGGGTGCCGAGGTACCAGGTCTCCAGTATGGCGGGGATGTGCTCGTCGAGCCAGGGGATTGCCAGGGGCCGCCCATTCATGAGCGCAACGACCACCGGCTTCCCGGACGACTGCACTCGTTTGGCAAGCTCCTCCTGCATACCGGGCAGGTCGATGGATGCGCGATTGGAGGCTTCCCCGCTCATCCCTCTTCGCTCGCCCAGGACCAGGATCACCGCCTCCGCCCGGCGCGCCACCCGAACCGCCTCGGCGAACCCGCTGGTATCGCTGCCTTCCACGTCCGCACCTTTGGCGTAGAGGACCTCAGCGGATGGCATCGCGTGCCGGATCCCGTCGAGCAGGCTCACGGCCTCTTCCTTGCGGCCGTCGGCCGACCACGAGCCGAGGGCTGACCCGGCGTCGACCGCCAGGGCGCCAATCACAGCGATCGTCTTCAACGACTTGGCTAGGGGGAGCAGATTGCCCTGGTTCTTGAGCAGCACGATCGACTTGCGGCCTACCTCCCGCGCCGCGGCCTGGTGATCGACGGTAAGCGTGGCCGCGCGCTCCCGGGCAACGTCGCTATATCGGTAGGGATCCTGGAACAGGCCGAGCCGGTACTTGGCCCGCAGCACCCGTCGTACCGCCTCGTCCACCTCGCGCTGGAGAACCCGCCCGCCGCGGACTACCGCCGGAAGGTCCTGGAGGTAGATCGCACTCACCATATCCACGTCCACCCCGGCGTGCAGTCCCAGCGCTCCCGCCTCCGGGCGCGATGCGGCGACTCCGTGCGGTATCAGCTCCTGGATGCCGTTCCAGTCGCTGACCACCACCCCGTCCCAACCCCACCTGCCTCGGAGCACCCCGTTGATCAAGTCCGCGTTGGCGTGCATCGGAACCCCGTTCACCTCGTTAAACGCGGGCATGACGGCGCCCACCCCGGCGGCGGCGGCGGCCTGGAAGGGACGCAGGTAGGTCTGATGCAGTGTTTGAGGAGAGAGATCGACCGTGTTGTAGTCGCGGCCGCCCTCGGCTCCTCCATAGGCGGCAAAATGCTTGGCGGTCGCCAGCATGGTGTTAGCCGCGGCGAGGTCGGTACCCTGGAATCCCCGCACCCGGGCCGCAGCCATGACGGCGCCGAGATAGGGATCCTCGCCGGCGCCTTCCACGATCCGTCCCCAGCGAGGATCGCGCGCGATGTCCACCATCGGGGCGAAGGTCCAGTGCAGCCCGTGGGCGGTCGCCTCGACCGCGGCCACGCGGGCCGAGCGCTCCACCGCTGCGGGATCCCAACTCGCGGCCTCCGCCAGCGGCACCGGGAATATGGTCCGGAAGCCGTGAATCACGTCGTAGGCAAAGAGCAGCGGGATCTTGAGGCGGGACTCGTCCACTGCGATACGCTGCAACCGGCGGGTGTACGCCGCGCCATAGATACCGAGGAATGATCCTACCTGGCCTGCGCGGATTCGGGCCTCATCTTCCGCCCGGACCCGGGGACCGGCTTCGGTCGATTGGCCGGATAGCTGGGTAAGCTGCCCCAGCTTTTCCTCGAGCGTCATCAGGGCGAACAGCGAGTCTACCAGCCGCTCCATCGGCGGGATTGACCTTCGAGCGGGAGCCTGCTGTCCCTCCACCGGCGCTGCGGCGAGTGCCATCACAAGCATCAGCTGGGGAAAAAGGCCCGATCCTCCGCTTGGCTCAGGATGACAACCCATGCATCACTTCAAGCCGGACAGCACGAACTCGACTGCCCGATCGGTGGTATTCCAAAGCTGCACGTCGGAGCTGGTTCCGTATCTGACCGGCAGCAGCCTGCCTCGGGCAATTCGATAGCTCCACAGCTCGTTGTACCCCAGTTTGGATGCCTCGACCGCCGCAAGGGTCCGGTTGAGGGCGTCCCTGGCTACGGGACCAGCAGCGTTGGCCAGGCCGAGTAGCAGGAGGTTGACCTCGCGCCCCCAAACTACTCGTGGCGAGTGGTAGGCATCCGCCCGGAAGCGCTCCCACACCGCACGCGGTGCGTAGGCGTCATTGGCTACGAGAGGGCCCAAGCTGTCCACGAACAAACCCAGAGGGTAGGCATGCACGAAGGGATCGATAGTGCTGCGCAGGGACGCCGAATCGGTAAACTCTCTCAGGAAAAGACCCGTGGCCGGATCAGTGTTGACGACCGGTATCGGCGTACCATCGGTGTCCAGGGAGAGCGCCAGGAAGAACACAGAGTCGGTTGTCGCAGCCCGGCTCGCGAACATCTTCTGCCAATAGCGCCGGTCGGCCGCAGGCAACGCGGCCAGTCTGGCTTTCACCCGGCGCTCCGCCAGGGCGGGAGGCAGCGCCACCTGGAAGTGGCGCCGTGCTGCGCGCCAGATCTCGATGGCGCGGCCAAGCGACGCCGGGTTACGGCGGTATTCGCCTAGGGTGGTGCTGTCGAGGCCGGGTGTCAGGGAGTGGGCAGCCAGGCCCAGGGAATCCAGGCTGGCAAGGATTACCGCGATCGAGTGAAGCGCGCGCGGCGCCCATATGGCATTTGCATCCATCGCAAAGCGGCCACCGGCGTAGCCGGCGTCGCTGTCGCGCCAGCTGGCTGAGCGCCAGTGCGTGGCGTCGCGCTTGGGGAAACCGACCAGCTTCGCCGGCCGCGGATCCTCGACATAGGGGCGGGTCCATGTCGCCACCACCGCCATCTCGAGCAACAGCAGCGACAGCCGGGAACCACGCCCGTCGGAGCTGTCGAGCAGGAACGCGCGCTTCCGGGTGGCCTCAACCATCGAGTCGGCGAGGTATCGCGCCACCAGTACCGGCAGCTGGAACTCGTCGTCGATCATGTGGTAGTTCTCGCGGGCCTTCTGCAGGTCTCGAAGAACAGCACGAGCTTTCTCCAGCATGAGTTCGGTGTCTTGCCGCTGACCCCTGCGGGAGGCGCGGAAGTAGGAAGTGATCAGCGAATCGTACACCACCGCATTCTCGCGGATGGCCTGGCCGCCGAGCGCCTCCTCATGGCTGACATTGCCATCTGGCCCGAGCTTCCGCAGCCCGCTCGCGATCACGTGCTCCGACATGGCTGACGACCAGATCGGCTGCATCATGAGCGCGGTCATCATCATATCCGCCCGAAGTAGGTGGCGAAGTTGGGCAGGCCCGCCATGAGCTTCTCCTTCGAGCTCAGCAGCTCGACAGCGCGCACCTGCCGCTCCAAACGCCGATAACGGATCATGCCGACACTGTCCGGGGCGTCCCGCGCATCGGCCAAAAAGCGGAGGAATGCAGGGTTGAAAATCTCGCTCCTCGAGAGCGGATTGAGCGCTGGCGACTGAGTCATGACCCGAACTACAAACCGGACCGGCGAGGCCGAGCGCGACCGTATGATGACGGTGCGGCGTGTGGCTCGGATGGTCGCTTCGCGAGAGTCAACGCGCAGCTCCAGCCCCAGTACGTTGCGGTTATCCAGCGAAAAGCGCGAAATGGTGGCTTTCCGCTCCGCGGGAGTCTCACCCGGCGGGGGGGGGTACGATTACGGGCAGGAGCTGGTGCCGCAACTCCGCGACGCCGGTTCTCCCAAGTATGGTGACATGGCACGCACCTTCAGACGCCGGTAGTCGCGCAATCGCCGCAACCAGCAGCGATTCCTCCGCAACCACGAACGGTGGATCGCTGTAAGGGCGGAGGTGCCGCTTGGCATACTGGAAGTCACGCTCGATTCGCATGGACCCGACTACGAACCAGCCCAGCTCGACATGAGGGGCGTCAGCCCGAAGCTGATACTCGATGTCACGAGATATCCCCGGCGCGGGTGCATTCACATACGCCACGCCAGCAGAGTCTGAGCACCACGAGACTCGCACTGGACGGCCCCGAGTGTCGCGAACCGTGAAACCGGCGCTCTCGTTCGCCGCATTGGCCCACAGGTTGACCACGCTGCCAGAGCGTGCGTCCAGGTAGATCTGTACCGTGTTGTCCTTGGAGTCCCGGTACTCAAGGCGCCTGCCGCTTACTGTCTAGGACGACTTGCCTCCATCATGACTGGGCGGTCGGGATCGCCGGTGCCGCTCGCCGGTTGGAACAGCAGCTTCTCGGTGTACGGTGCCCGCTGCTTGGCTTTCATGGCCATGACCTGCTCGCCATACATCTTCCGCGCATCCTGAACCGAGCGCTTCCCGGTCACGATGTCGTTTGCGAGATTGAGGGCAAGAAAGTTGGCGCCTTCCTTGTCACAGCGGGCCGACATTTCCCCCGAGGTGCGCTCGAGCACTACGCTACCATCGTACAGGGCCAGATCGTCATACATGTCGGTGGGTGCCTTGTAGTCGATAAACTGCTGCATCACATCGGTGTGGTGGACGGGGAACTCGTGCGGGTACTCGTGAGCGTAGATGATCGTCCGCTTCCAGGGTCCGGTCTTACCCCACACCATCATGTCCTTACTCATTGCCGCCGGCGAGCCGTACTTCGTCGTCATAAACATGGCAGCTTCCTTGGAGGCTGCGGGCCAGCCGCTCATCATTTTCTCCATTTGCATCTTGTCCATCTTTTCCATCTTTTCCATTTGCCCCTGAGCCGGCCTGCCTTGGGCCTGAAGGGACTGGGCATCCATGGAAAGCATCAACATGGCCGCCAGCGCGACTGCTGGGTAACATCGATTCCCGAGGTGCATTAGCATACTCCTTCACCGCTGGTCCAATTTGACACCCGCCACCATGGCGAGGTCCGCGTCCCGCTACCGGCTCCTTCTACACCACCATCGCGACATATGAGCGGTGCTCCGGCGCGAACCGCTAAATTAGAACGACGCCAAGACGGATTGGGATCTCTTGGGTTCATTCTCGGCGCTACCCAAACTGCCGCGCTTCCGGCGTTTGCTCTTGCGCTCATGGCAACCCGCGCGTGGGGTCGTCTTTGATGAAGTCGCGCACGATGGCGATCACCTGCTCCCTCGTCAGCGGCGCGTCGAAGGCGATCTGACCGGCAGCACTCTTGCGCCCGGCATCCCGTAGCCGCGAAGCGGAGACGGGGTCAGATGTTACCGGATCGGGGCGCCGGGATTCGAACCCGGGACCTCCTGCTCCCAAAGCTACTGACGAGCGTTGACCAGCGTCAGTGCTCCCTGATCTTGCTGCACTTAGCTCCCAAACCCGCTCACTGGCGTCGGCCAGCATCGGCCCGCGCTGTGACCAGGAATGTTACCGTCGGTGACCCCGGCATTATGAGTGCGGCCTCGCCGGCGAGCATCTCATAGAGCACACAGCCCAGGCTGTAGAGGTCCGACCGGCCGTCTAGAACCGGGTCGGCCATACTCTGCTCAGGACTCATGTAGGCCGGGGTGCCGACGGACATCCCGGTCTCGGTCAGCTGGCCCCCTTCTCCTGCCAGCAGAGAACGAGCGAGCCCGAAATCCGCTACGAGCGCATGGCTGCGTGAGAGCAGAATGTTCTCCGGCTTGATGTCTCGGTGCACCCCGCCTTGGCTATGGGCGTAGTCCAGGGCGTCGGCACCTCGCGGGTAATCTGCAGGGCGTCATCCAGCGGAAGCTGGCGCTGACGGCGGCCGGTCGCGGAGGCTTTCCCCTTCGACGAAGGGCATGGTGAACCACAGGTGCCCCGCGGCGTCGCCGGAGTCGTGGACCGTGAGGATATGGGGGTGCTGGAGGCGGGCGGCGGTTTCGATCTCGCGCTGGAAGCGCTCGAGGCCGAGCGTCTGAGCCAGGTCGGGATGGAGCACCTTGAGCGCGACCGAACGTTTGTGCCGGAGGTCCGTGGCGAGGAAGACGGTGGCCCATCCCGCCGTGGCCCAGCTCGCGCTCGAGCCGATAGCGGTCAGCGAGGGTGGTGCGGAGCTGGGAGAGGAGATCGGCCACAAACACGTCCGGACCAAGGGCGACCGCTATGTTATCGCCCTTCTTCGGGGAGGGCTAGAGTTCGACCGGCTCCAGCGAAGGCGGGTTCACGCGCCGGCAGCGAAGGCGCAGACAATACGCATCGGCGCGCACAAAGCCTCCATCCTCCGCCCTCATGTCATCGAAGGCTCCCGGCCGGCCTCGCCGGATTCCTGGGGCCGGAACATTCGAAGTGCGCTTCGGCGAGAAGGTGGAGCTACCGGCATCCAAGTGAATTTGTGGCGCTGATGGCTCGGGTGCGGAAGAAGCTGAGTTACGTTGGCTAGGGCCGCTGTAGGTTATTTCAGAAACGCCCTCCCTGACTTGCGGCTTGACAGCACCTGAACCGCACCTTAGGTCAGTCGCACCATCCCTCGATAAACGCACACCCGGCGAAAGCCGGGGCCGCAAAGCCACGGGTCCTCGCTGCCCTTCGCGACACCAGACGGTATTCCCGCCTGACGCCACGAAGGACCTCACGACCGCCGAGCCACCGATAGGATGCCCGCCCTACTCATACCCACACCAGCTCGAGGTAGTTATGACAATCCGCGCGTGGTGGCGAGCCGGCGCCTTGGCCGTTCTCTCGACAGCGCCGCTA
>JALYPB010000337.1 GCA_030856585.1 Gemmatimonadota bacterium
CTCTGCCGCGCTCCTGGAGCAGGGGCTCGAGGTGCTCGGGATCGACCGGGACCCGGACGCCCTGGCGGTAAGCCGGGCCCGGCTCGGTGACCGCAGGATTCAGTATCTCCAGGCGACCTTTGGCTCGGCCGAGGCACTAGCAGCAGTCGCCGGCTTTGGACCGGATTTCATTCTCCTAGATCTCGGAGTTTCCTCCCGCCAACTGGACGACGAGGAACGGGGTTTTACCTTCCGTCCTGGTGCGCCGCTGGACATGCGCATGGGCGGCGCCGGCCGCTCCGCCGCCAACCTTCTCAACACCACCGACGAGCGGTCGCTGGAGACTCTCTTTCGGGAGCACGGCGATGAGAGGCGAGCCCGGCGCCTGGCTTCCGAGATCGTGCGGCGCAGGGCGCGGCACCCGTTCGCCACCAGCGATGATCTGGTGAATGCCATCCGCGCCACGCTGGGCCCGAAGGCTGGTCCGTCGGAATTCGCCCGGCTGTTTCAGGCGGTGCGGATGGAAGTGAACGATGAGCCAATCGAGCTCGAGCGCGCTCTGACGGGGTTCCGCGACGCACTGAAGCCGGGCGGGCGGCTGGCGGTGATCACATATCACTCCGGCGAGGACCGGTTGGTGAAACAGGCCTTTCGAGAGTGGGCTCGCAGCTGTGTATGTCCTTCGGAGCTGCCGATCTGCATCTGCCGAGGCCGGTCCCTGGGCCGTCTGGAGCCTCGTAAGCCGATCGTGCCTGAGCCCGCCGAATTGGCGGTGAACCCTCGAGCCAGGAGCGCCAAATTGCGGATCTTTCAGGTTGATGCAGCCGCTTAAGGGCCGCCATTGGGTGCTGCTATGGCTCCTCGTTTTCCTGGGCGGGGCCGTCGCGGTAGTGACGCGCCAGACCACCGCGCTACACACCGCGCGTCGGCTGCACGACCTCCGAGAGGAACGGGGGAGTCTCGAAGCTCGCCGAGCCGATCTCGAGCGCCGAATCCGGGTCGCCTCGAGCCGCGAGGTGCTGGTGCCCAAGGCAAGACGAACGTTTGGCCTGCATGAGCCGGCCGATTCGGAGTTCGTGTTGTTCCCCGTTCCCTCCGAGCCACGGGCGAGCGCTCCCTGATGGCCCGGCCACAGGCTCGGATTGCTGTAATCCAGTTCGGCTTCGCACTCGGCGTGCTCGCCATTCTCGCCCGTGCGGCGCAGCTGCAGCTGGTGGAAGGCAGCCGGTGGGCAGGGCAGGCGGAGAGGCAGCGGACTGAACGCACCATGCTTCCGGCCCGTCGGGGGGCGCTGTTTGACCGCAACGGGGTGCCGCTCGCGGTCAGCCAGGAGTTCTATCATGTCGGTGTGGCGCCAAACGAGATCACTGACCGGCGAGCGGTTCAGCTGCTGAGCCGGCATCTGGGCGTTACGCGAGCGGCGCTCGAGCGCGATCTCCGTAACAAGCGCTGGATCTACTTTCACGGGCCCTTCACCGCTACCCGAGTGCAGCCCCTCCGCCGGCTTCCCGGCGTTCATCTCACCAGGGATTTTCAGCGGTTCTACCCCTCCCGGGCACTGGCGCGCCCGATCATCGGCGGCGTCTCTCCTGATAGCTCAACCGGGGCGGCAGGACTGGAGCTCGCACTCGACTCCATTCTCACCGGCGAGCCGGGCGAAGCGGTGCTACTCAAGGACCGCGCGGGCCAGAGGTATGACTCGCCGTCCCGCCTGGTGCGTGATCCAGTTCCAGGAAACGACGTCATCCTCACGCTCGATGCGGAGCTTCAGGAGATCGCCGAGCGCGGCCTCGATGACGCGATGACTGAGATGAAGGCCGAGGGGGGTGACGTCGTGTTCCTGGATCCACTCAACGGTGAGCTGCTCGCCCTGGCATCGCGCCAAGGCTGGGGACCCGTCGGATCGCGCGCCTCCACCTTTACCGATCCCTTCGAGCCGGGTTCTACCGCCAAGCTCTTTACCGCCGCGGCACTGCTCAAGCACCGGAAGGTAAGCGGCCGCGATGCGGTCTTCGTCGAGGGCGGCAGATGGCAGATGCCGGTGACCAGCAGTGGCCGGACCAGGCTGATTACCGATGTGCACAAGACGACCGGGAACCTCACCCTGGCGGGGACGGTGCAGATCTCCAGCAACGTGGGCATGGCCAAGTTCTCGTCCCGCCTCTCACCCGAAGAGCAGTTCGAGATGCTGCGTGACTTCGGTTTCGGAACGCCGACCGGAACGGAGTTTCCTTCAGAATCGAGAGGGCGGCTGGCCCGGCCCGACAAATGGCAGCCGATGTATACCCGGGCCAGCATGGCCATGGGGTACGAGTTTGGCGTCACCCCGGTGCAGCTCGCGGCGGCTTACGCCGCAATTGCACATGACGGTCTGCTCCTCACTCCTACGCTGGTCCGCGAGGTCCGTGATCCATCTGGGACCGTGCTGTACCGTCACCAGCCCGAGCCGGTTCGCCGCGTCGTTACGCCTCAAGTGGCGGCACAGCTTCGCGAGTTCATGAAGGGCGCGGTTGGCGAGGGCGGCACCGGTGGAGGAGCCCAGCTGGCCAACTATTCCTTGCTGGGGAAAACCGGTACCGCGGTGCGCTTCGAGGGAGGGCGGTACGTCCAGGGCGAGTACACCGCGTCGTTTGCGGCGCTGTTTCCGGCAGACGACCCGCAGCTGGTGGTAGTGGTCAAGATCGACAATCCCACGGGTAAGTACTACGGCGGCCTCACGGCTGCTCCCGTCACCCGGACCATGCTCCAGCAAGCACTCGCCTCTCGCCGGGTGGGCATCGACCGCAGTCGCCTCACTCCCCGTGATAGCGCCTCCCCCAGGCCTCAGGAGCCGGTGGCCAATCCAGCGGGGCTCCCTCGCGTGGTGCTCTCATGGCCATATCAGCCTGACCGCCAGCGCGCCGTCACCTGGCCGGTTCCCGACGTAACCGGCCGGCCGGTTCGCGAGGCAGCGCTGGCGCTTCATCGACGCGGATTTCGGGTGAGCCTCCGAGGCCTGGGCCTAGTGACCCGTACGCTTCCCGCTGCCGGCGAAACCGCCAAAGCTGGAACGGCGGTGGTAGTGTGGGCCGACTGATGGCGCCTCGATGCCGCTGACCTGGAGCGCGGTGCTCCACGAGCTGCGACGGGCCGACCTGCTCGTTGCGGCCCCGTCGAAGGGAGTGGACCCCAGTGGGATAGGCGTCGACAGCCGGACCGTCGGTCCGGGCATGCTCTACGTAGCAGTTCGGGGCTCGCAGGTGGACGGGCACCGGTTCGTGGGCGATGCGGTGGGGCGGGGGGCCAGGGCCGTCCTGGTGGAAGCGCCGCAGCAGTCGGGTGTTCCCGAGATTGTGGTCCGAGACAGTCAGCGCGCCGCGCTCGTACTGGGCAGCGCGTGGTATGAGCATCCTGCGCAAGCCCTCACGCTGATCGGAGTGACCGGTACCAATGGAAAGACCACTACGACCGGCCTGATCCGCCACCTCTTCAATCAGAGGGACACCGCGGGGAGTATCGGTACCCTCGGGGCCTTCGATGGACGGGGGGAGCCTATCCCCTCCACCGCCGGTTTGTTGACCACCCCGGGTCCCATTGATCTGCAGGCCACCCTGGCCGCCCTCGTGGAGCGGGGGGTCACTCATGTCGCCATGGAAACGTCGTCCCACAGCCTGGATCAGCATCGGTTGGACGGGCTGACGTTCGCGGTCGGCGTTTTTACCAATCTCACGCGCGATCACCTGGACTATCACGGGTCGATGGAGGCGTACCTCGCCTCCAAGCTCCGGTTGAGCACGCTGCTCGGGCTGTCCGGCATCGAGGTCATCAACCTGGATGACGACGCCTGGCAGGCCCTGCCGGCTCGCACGCCAAGGCTCACGTTCGGCCTTCATCCCGCGGCCGATGTTCGAGCCACCGATCTGGTCCTCGATGCGGCGGGGTCGCGGTTTCAGCTGAGTGGGAAGTTCGGATCGGCTGGGGTGTCGCTGCCTTTGCTGGGAGACTTCAACGTCGCTAACGCGCTCGCCGCCGCTGCCACGGCGCTTGGTCTTGGCCGGCCGATGGTGGATGTGGCTGCCCGGCTCTCAGCGTCGCCCCAGGTGCCCGGCCGCATGGAACGGATCAGCGACAGGCCGTGCATCGTGCTGCGGGACTACGCTCATACTCCGGACGCACTGGAGCGTGCCCTGTCGTCGCTGCGGCCGCTGACCAGCGGACGTCTGATCGTGGTGTTTGGCTGTGGCGGAGACCGGGATCGGGGCAAACGGCCGCTGATGGGGCGGATCGCCGCGGAGCTTGCTCACCTGGCCATCGCCACCTCCGACAACCCGCGCACCGAAGATCCCGATGCCATCATCGATGATATCGAGCAGGGAATGGCAGGCATGGCCCACCTGCGGATCTCCGACCGGCTGACTGCCATCCACGCCGCGTTGAACGAAGGGCGGCCGGGTGATACGATCCTTCTAGCCGGCAAGGGTCATGAGACCTATCAGATCATCGGCACCGATAAGAGCGACTTCGACGAACGGGAGATCGTTCAACAAGCGGTGAGAGGTAAGCGGTGAGCGGTACGCAGGGAACTCACCTAACCCCGCCGTGGTCGGAGAGCGCAGTGCGAGAGGCGCTGGGTCTGGACGCGCCACTGGGGCGCGCTCCGGCCCTTTTCTCGGGTATCAGCACCGACAGCCGCTCCATAACATCTGGTGCACTCTTCGTTGCCCTCGTAGGCGAAAAGTTCGATGGACACACCCATCTCTCCGCCGCTGCGGCCGCCGGCGCGACAGGTGCGGTCGTGCGTCAGGGAACGCCGCCAGTTGCCGGGCTGATGCTATTCGAGGTGCCGGATACGCTCCGCGCATTCGGGCAGCTGGCACGAGCCCGCCGAAGGACGCTCACGGGACCCGTCATCGCAATCACCGGGACGAATGGGAAGACCAGCACCAAGGAGATGCTGGCCGCGGTGCTCCGCACTCGCTACGTCACCTACGCTACCCGCGCCAATCTCAACAATCTGGTTGGTGTTCCGCTTACGATTCTTGAGGCCCCAGCCGACACTGAAGCCCTCGCGGTCGAAGCAGGGGCCAACCTGCCCGGGGAGATCGCGCGGTATCGTGAGATTATCGAGCCTTCTCTGACCATCGTGACCAACGCGGTGGCGGGGCACCTGGAAGGCTTTGGATCGCTGGAGGGGGTGGTAGCAGAGAAGCTGTCGCTCACCGATGGAGTCCCCCTGGCGGTGGTGGGTGTTGAGCCACAAGCCCTGGCCGACGGAGCCCGCAAGCGCGCCCGGCGGGTGCGCACCGCGGCACTCAGCCGCGCGGATCTTACGCCGGATCGGGTAACGCTCGACCAGTCCGCAAGGCCGGTACTGACGATAGGTGGGCACACGTTTGTCCTCGCGGTCCGCGGCCTCCATCAGGCCGATAACGCCGTTCGGGTATGGGCGGTGGTCGAGGCTCTGGGCCTCGACCCCCAAGCGGCTGCGAAGGCGCTGGAGGACTTCTCGATGCCGGGCGGCCGCGGTGAGCTGCTGCAGGAGGGCGCGCTCACGATCCTGAACGACTGCTACAACGCCAATCCGCAGTCCTTTCGTGCGGCGATCGCCACGGCCGCGGCGCTCAGGGGTGAGCGACGACTGGTCTTCGTGGCCGGCACCATGCGAGAGCTGGGCGAGGACTCCACCGTCCTTCACCATGAGGTGGCCGACGCGCTGGTCGCGTTGAATCCCGACCTTCTGGCCGCCGTGGGAGATTTCGTCCCCGCGCTCGAGCGTCACGCCAGGGCGCTCGGCGACCGCCTGGTCACCGCCGCCGACCCCATGGCCCTTGCGCCGATCCTGGCCCAACGCCTGCAGGGGAATGAGATGATTGTGCTGAAAGCATCCCGCGGGGTGGCCCTGGAGCGTATACTTCCGGCTCTCGCGGCCCGCGCGAAAAAACCAGGTGCTCCCCCGGCGCCTCTCCGTTCCCACTGAGGGCTGATGTTCTATCACTGGCTCGCCCCGCTTGGCAAGCAGTACATCATCTTCAATCTCTTCAACTACATCAGCTTCCGTGCAGCCGGGGCCACTGTCACGGCCTTGCTCCTGGCCTTTGTCCTGGGACCTTCGGTCATTCGCAGGCTGCGGGAGAAGAAGGTGGGGCAGGTGATCCGGGCCGAGGGTCCGGCGAGCCATCAGACCAAGCGCGGCACACCGACCATGGGCGGTCTCATCATCCTCTTCGCCACCATCGTGCCGACCCTGCTCTGGGCGCCGCTCACCAACCGGTTCGTGGTGGTGGCAATGCTCTCGACGCTCTGGATGGGCTGCATCGGCTTTCTGGATGACTACCTCAAGATCGTTCAGGGAAAGTCCCGCGGCCTGGTGGCGCGATGGAAACTGGCAGGGCAGTGCAGCTTTGGACTCCTGCTCGGTCTCTTCCTGGCCTTCAATCCCGTTGTTCCGGCGGAGACCATCCCGGCCACGGCCACTACGCTGCCTTTCTTCAAGTATCTCGTGGTCAATTTCTCGCCCTGGCTCTTTGTGGTGTTCGTGACCGTGGTCATCACCGGCGCCAGCAACGCCGTCAACCTCACCGACGGCCTCGACGGCCTGGCCACCGGGCTCGCGGGCATCGCCGCCGCCGCGTTTGCCGTGTTCGCATACCTGTTCGGCCGGGTCGACGTCACCACGTATCTCAATGTCTTCTACCTCCCCGGGGCTGGGGAGCTGGCGGTCTTCTGCGCGGCACTCATGGGCGCAACGATCGGTTTTCTCTGGTTCAACGCGCATCCCGCCGAGGTCTTCATGGGTGACACCGGCAGCCTCGCCATCGGCGGGGCGCTCGGCACCGTGGCCATCCTGCTCAAAGCCGAGTTTCTCCTACTCGTGATCGGTGGAGTATTCGCGGCCGAGGCGATCTCGGTGCTGCTCCAGACCGGCACCTACAAGTGGTTCAAGCGCACCCGGGGAAAAGAATACGCCGACGCCCACCGGGTCTTCCGAATGGCTCCCCTCCATCATCACTTCGAGAAGCTCGGCTGGGCCGAGACCACGGTCGTCACCCGGTTCTACATCCTCGGGTTGCTGTGTGCGCTCGTGGCCCTCTCCACTCTCAAGGTGCGATGACGGCGGCAGCCGGCGGCAGCCTCTTCGACCGCTGGGGTGCGAGCGGTAAAGAAGTAGCCGTGGTGGGGTTGGGAAAGAGTGGTGTCTCTGCCACGCTGCTGCTGCGCTCTCTGGGTTTGCCGGTCTACGCCTCCGACACCGGAGCTGGCCCAATGTTCGACGCCTGGGCAGACACCCTGCGCCTGGCCGGTGGCGTGGTCCAGCTTGGTGGGCACGACCTCGAACGAATCGCGCGGTCGGTGGCAGTGGTTGTTGCCCCCGGCGTATCGCCCGACGTGCCGCCTCTCGACACCGCGCGCCGCGCCGGCCTCGATATTCACGCCGAAGTGGACATCGGCTTTGTCGCCCTGAAAGGGACGCGCTGCATCGGCATTACCGGGACCAACGGCAAGACAACGACCACCTCGCTGATCGCCCATGTACTCGTCAGTGCCGGGGTCCGGGCCGAGACGGCCGGCAATATCGGGCGTCCGCTGTGTGAGGTCGCCCGCTCGAGCAACCGGCCGGATTGGCTGGCGCTGGAGCTTTCGTCCTTTCAACTGCACGATGCCCCCCATCTCAAGCCTTCCATCGGAGTACTGACCAACCTGGCGCCCAACCACCTCGATCGATACACCACGCTGGGTCAGTACTACGGCGATAAGGCGCTGCTCTTCAGGAATGCGGACCCCGCCTCCTATTGGGTTACCAACGCGGATGATACTGCGGTTGAGGAGATGACCCGTTCCGTTCCCGGCACCAGGGTTCGATTCTCGATCGAGCGTCGCGCGGATGCCTGGTATGACCGCGCCAGTCGGCGGCTGATGCTGGGCGACGCGCCGGTCCTCCCTCGTGCCGATCTCCCCCTACTGGGCGACCACAACGTGGCCAATGCCCTGGCCACGGTGCTGGTAGCCTCTCGCGCGGGGTGCTCCACCGCGCGCATCGCGGAGGGTTTCCGGACGTTCCGGGCGATTCCCCATCGGGTGGAGCCGGTACGTGAGGTGGACGGCGTCCTCTGGATCAACGACTCCAAGTCAACCAACATCACGTCCACAGAGGTGGCCGTGGCCGCGCTCGACCGGCGGTTCGTCCTCCTGATGGGTGGACGGCACAAAGGCGAACCGTACACCAGGCTCGCCCCCCGGCTCCAGGACCGGTGTCGCGCCGTGGTAGCCTACGGCGAGGCAGGGCCCTTGATCGTGAAGGATCTGGGCCCGAGCCTCAACGTGGTCCCGGCCGACAGCTTTGCCAATGTGCTCGCGGTGGCGCGAGAGCTGGCCCAGCCGGGGGACGCCGTGCTGTTATCGCCGGCCTGCTCCAGCTACGACATGTTCCGGAACTACGAAGAGCGGGGAGAACGTTTTCGCGCGGCGGTGGAGGCCCTTTGAGTCCCCGCGCCGTCCGCCATCCCGGCGAGATGAGATGGGAGACGCGGCTCCTCGGCATGGTCACGGCTGTGTTGGTCGTCTTCGGCATTGCGGCCACGTATGGCGCCGCCAGCCTGGTAACGCTGCAAGGACAGAACGCGGGCTTCGGCTTTGCATTGCGCCAGCTCTCCGGAGCGGCTCTCGGCGGCATTCTGCTGCTGCTGGCCTCCAGACTGGACTATCACCGATGGCGCCAGTTCGCGTGGCCGCTTCTCTTTCTTACCCTGGTTCTGCTGCTCATTCCCCTCCTCCCATTCACGCTGGCCATAGCTCCGCCGGTCAATGGAGCGCGCCGCTGGGTCGACCTGGGGCTGGTCAACTTCCAGCCCTCCGAGCTGGCGCGGATGGTCGTGGTGATCTGGTGCGCCATGCTGGCTTCGAAGAAGGGCCTCCAGGTCCGCGAGTTCAAGAAGGGCGTGCTGCCGTTCATGGTGATCTTGGGTCTCGTCTCCGTCCTCATTCTTCTCGAGCCCAATCTATCCATGGCTACTCTCGTAGCCCTGCTGGGTGGGCTGGTGCTCTTTACTTCGGGGGCGAAGATCGGGCACTTCCTGCTCCTGGGCGGTGGCGGCATGATCCTGGTCTTTCACCAGATCCGTGATGCCCAGTACCGCCTGGCTCGCCTGGTGACATTCATGAACCCGGGCGATGCGACCACTGATGCAGGTTTTCAGATCAAGCAGTCGCTCGTCGGCATCGGGTCGGGGCAGCTCTTCGGAGTTGGGTTTGGTGAGGGGCAGCAGAAGCTGGGCTATCTCCCGTACGCCTACTCGGATTTCCTGTTCAGCACCATAGGCGAGGAATGGGGATTTCTGGGCGTGCTGGTGGTGGTAGCGCTGTTCTCCCTGTTCTGCTGGCTTGGTTTCCGCATCGCCAAGACTTCAACCGATCCCTTTGGGCAGTATCTCGCCGTGGGCCTCACCGCGACAATCGGCCTCACAGCCTTCATGCATATGGCGGTTTCTCTGGGGCTGATGCCCACCACCGGGCTGACGCTCCCTTTCATGTCCTACGGGCGATCGAGTCAGGTCATCTCGCTGCTGGGGACAGGGATCCTCATCAACATCGGGCGGCTGCGGGGAAGTCCGCGTGCGGCCGTACAGCGGGAGAAGCGGACAGCCGCAGAGGCGGACAGGCGGCAGGGCGGTAAGGCAGCAGAACGGTATGAGGGAACCGAGCGGCGTGATGGCAACGAGGAAGCCCGGCCGAGACGAAGCGGACGGCGACGTTGATGAGTGAACGCCGTACCGTCCTGATTGCCGGCGGCGGCACCGGCGGGCACCTCATGCCGGCACTCGCCATCGCCACCGCGTTCCTGGAGGAGGCGCCCGGGATCGAGCCGGTGCTGATCGGGGCCACCCGGGGAGTCGAGGCGCGAATACTTCCGACCCGCGATTTTCGATTCCACTTGCTGCCCACCGAGCCGATTTATCGGCGGGCGTGGTGGAGAAATTTCCGCTGGCCGTTTGTGGCGGGCCGGCTGCTTCGCGAGGTTGACCGGCTGTTCGAGAACGAGCGCCCTGCCGCGGTGCTCGGAACCGGAGGATACGCGTCGGGACCAGTGGTCTGGTGGGCGGCCCGGCATGGAGTGCCCACCGCCATTCAGGAACAGAACGCCTACCCCGGCCTGGCGAGCAGATGGCTGAGCCGACGGGTTCGCCACGTCTACCTCGGTCTGCCTGAGGCGCAGCAGTTGCTCCGCTTCGGCCCTAACACCCAGGTATTCGATACCGGCAATCCCATCACCCCGCCGGTACCCGAAAGAAAGAACGTTGCCGCTGCCAAGTTCGGGCTCGACGGAAAGCGCCCCGTGGTCCTCGTTACCGGTGGAAGTCAGGGCGCTCGCGCCATCAATCAGGCCATCGCCGGATGGCTCGACGCCGGTGGACCGGGGAACATGGTCCTGATCTGGGTGACCGGGCGAGGAACCTACGACGAGTTTGCTCACTACCATCGGCCACCTCAGGTCCAGGTCCTCGACTTCCTGGATCCCATGGGAGACGGCTACGCGGTGGCCGATCTGGTGGTATCCCGCGCCGGGATGATCACCGTGGCTGAGTTATGCGCCTGGGGGTTGCCGAACATCCTGGTGCCGCTGCCCACGGCCGCGGCCGACCACCAGAGCCATAACGCGAGGGTGCTCGCCGCGTCGGGGGCGTCGCTGATGCTGCCGCAGGGGGAACTGACGGCGGACAGGTTGCGGGATGTTATCACCGGATTGTTGAGCGATTCCGCCGGCCGAAAGGACATGGGGGAGCGCGCTCTGGCACGCGGAAGGCCCCAGGCAGCTCGCGAGATAGTGTCGAAGTTATTGACACTAATTTCCTGAGCCACGCACTTTCAGAACATACAGCTACACCTTACATTAGCGTATCAAACATGGCCTTGTTTAACCCCTCGGATAAGCGCACTGTCCACTTCATGGGAATCGGCGGAGCCGGGATGAGTGCTCTCGCACTGATCGCCTGTCGCCGTGGGGTTGCCGTGAGCGGATGCGACATGGATCCCACCGGTGCCGCCGATCTGGCCGCCTTGGGGGTTCGGATCGCGCAGGGGCACGATCCTGCCCACCTGTCGGGCGTGCGGGCCATCGTGGTCACCGCCGCTGTTGCCGCCGGGCATCCCGAGCTCGAACGGGCACGCGAGCTGGGCCTCCCAATTGTGCCCCGCAAAGTAGCGCTGGCCGAGCTGATCGAAGGGGCGCGCGCCGTCGGAATTTCCGGCACCCATGGGAAGACTACCACGACGGTCATGGCTACGGAGGCGCTGACCGCGGCCGGGCTGAATCCAACCGGTATCGCCGGCGGGCGAGTGAGCACCTGGGGCGGCAACGCCCGCGTTGCCGGTGACGATCTGTTCGTGGTCGAGGCCGACGAGTACGACAAGGCCTTCCTGACGCTGTATCCAACGGTGGCGGTGGTGAACAACGTCGAACCGGACCATCTCGAATGCTATGGCTCCATGACGGCACTCGAGGATGCGTTCACTGAATTCGCCGGCCGTGCGCGCATCGCCATTATCAACGCCGACGACCCCGGGGCCCGGCGAATCGGCGAGCGAGTGGGGAATACCGTCCGCCGGTTCGGGTGCGCCCCTGACGCCGACATCCGAATCGGTGACGTCGTTCAACTGACCGATTCCACCGAGGCCAGGATCTCCTGGGGCGACGGTCGTGCCATCCAGCTTCGGCTGAAAGTCCCAGGTCTTCACAATCTGCGGAATGCCGTTGCCGCGTTGGCGGCGGTGGATGCGCTCGGCGGCCAGCTCGAGCCGGCTGTCCGGGCACTCGGCAACTTCACCGGCGTGGGGCGCAGGTTCGAGCGGCTGGGAGAGTTCGGTGGCGTGGCGGTGGTGGACGACTACGCTCATCACCCGTCGGAGCTTGCCGCCACCTTGTCGGCTGCACGGCAAGCGTTTCCTGGCCGGAGGCTGGTGGCCGTCTTTCAGCCCCATCTCTATTCCCGGACGGCAATCCATGGGCAGGCGATGGGAGAGGCGCTGGCCGCAGCGGACGTGGTCTTCGTGACCGAGATCTATCAGGCGCGGGAGCAGCCCATTGCGGGGGTGAGTGGGCGGCAGGTGGCTGATGCGGCGGAGAAGGCGGGAGCGGATACGCGATTCGAAGCGACGCGGGCGGACGTGGGCCGGAGCGTATTTCAGGAGCTTCGTGCCGGCGATGTGGTGCTGACGCTCGGCGCCGGTGACATCACCAGGGTTGCTCCAGAGCTGGTGCGTTGGCTGGGCGCCGCCTGATACGCCGCGGGTTCAGACATCCCCGGCTTTTCCTCGGGCTGCGGCTGCTGGGCGCCCTGGTGGCAGGGGCTCTGATCTGGCTCGGCAGCCCCGGAATTCTGCGCCGGCTCGACTTCTTCCGGATCCGGCGGGTGGAAATCGCTGGACTTCGGTATCTTCCAGCATCAACGGTGATTGCAGCTCTGGAGCTCGGCTCGGCGGCCAGTGTTTTCGACGACCTCTCCGCCGCGGGCAGCCAGGTGCGCGCCTTGCCTGGCGTGGCGTCGGCGGTGGTCCGACGCCGGCTTCCCGGCACGCTCGAGATCATACTGGACGAGGCCGTCCCCGTGGCACTGGCACCTCGCAACGGCGGAATGGCCCTGCTGGATTCAAGTGGCAGGATCCTCCCGTTCGACCCGAGCGCTTCCGCGCCCGACCTGCCGGTGGCGGCCAGCACCGACGCCCGGGTGGCGCGGGTACTCGCCAGTGTGCAGGAGCATGGCCCGCGGTTGTTCGCGCGGGTTCGAACGGCCTGGCGGGTACAGGATGATGTGCTACTCGATGTAGAGGGGCATCGGTTCTGGTTCGGCCCGGAGGTCACGGCGGAGGACATACGAGCGGTGATGGCGGTCGCGCAGGATCTCGCCCGGCAGGGGCGCAAATATCACGAGCTCGACGGGCGCTACCCGGGCCAGGTTATCGTCCGTTGGGGAGGAGCATGAGCAGCCAGCCCCAGCGGCTCGTGGCCGCGCTGGACATCGGCTCCACCAAGGCCGTCGCCGTCATAGCCGAAGTGACCGGTGATGCGCGCGATCCTGGGGCCAAGATCCTCGGACTGGGTGTCGAGCGCAGCGCGGGGATACGACGTGGGGTTGTGCGCGACATCGAAGAGACGACACGGGCCATCGACAAGGCTATGAAGAGCGCTCAGCGCATGGCGGGCGTGGAGGTGGGGGCGATCTACTGCGGTATCGCCGGCGAGCACGTGGCCGGTCGCAGCTCCCATGGCATGGTGTCGGTCACCGGCGAAGAGATTCGCACCAGTGACGTGGCCCGGGTCAACGATATGGCCAGCAACGTCAGCTTCGGCCGGGACCACGAGCTGCTGCACGCCATCCCCCAGGACTACCTGATCGACCAGCAAGGGGGGATCAGTGAGCCGATCGGCATGAGCGGATCGCGGCTCGAAGCCGAGGTCTATCTGGTGACGGTGCTCTCGAGCGTGCTCCAGAACCTCCGAAAATGCGTGGAGCGGGCCGGCTATCAGGTCGCCGAGTTTGTGCTCGAGCCACTGGCGGCGTCGCTCGCGGTCCTCACCCCGGACGAGATCGAGCTCGGCTGCGCGATCGTCGAGCTGGGCGGGGGCTCGACCAACGTGTCGATCTTTCAGAGCGGGAAGATCCGCCACACGGGCTCGCTCCGCATGGCGGGGGGCCACGTGACCGGGGACATCGTGCATGGGCTGCAGGTCACCCAGCACGACGCGGAGCGGCTGAAGGAGCGATTCGGTGCGGCCTTCGAGCCCTTGGTACCCGAGAGCGACGTCTTCGATCTTCCCAGCACACCGGGACAGGGCGCGCGGAACGCACAACGCCGGGTGCTGGCGCACATCATGCACATGCGGATTCAGGAAGTTCTGGAATTCGCGCTCGACGAGATCACCCGGGCTGGGTATCATCAACAATTACCCGCAGGCGTGATCGTCACCGGTGGTGGGGCTTTGGCACCGGGCATCGTGGAGCTGGCTCGCGAGGTGTTCGCGATGCCGGCGCGATGCGGCGTTCCGGGACAACGCCTGCGGGGGCTGGCGGACAGCGTCGAATCACCCCGTATGGCAGTACCGGCAGGGCTGGTGCTCTACGGAGCCAGGCAGGTTGCGGTTAGCGGGTTGGGCACGGGTAGCCGGAAGTCACCCGCGGTGGAGAAAGTGCTCGCTCCAGTGCGGCGGTGGCTTCAAGACTTCTTCTGAGTCGGGCCGAGGACACGACCATGATCTTTGAGCTGGAAGAGAACGCGGCGCAGACCGCGCGGATGAAGGTGGTCGGCGTCGGCGGCGGCGGAGGCAACGCCGTCAACCGGATGATCGAGGATCAGCTTGGCGGAGTCGAGTTCATCTCGGTGAACACCGATTCCCAGGCACTCGCAATGTCGAAGTCCGATGTGAAGATCCAGATCGGGCGCAAACTGACCCGCGGGCTTGGCGCCGGAGCCAGGCCGGAGATCGGCCGCCAGGCGATCGAGGAAAACCGGGACGAGGTTCTCCATGCTGTTCAGGGGGCCGATATGGTCTTCGTC
>JALYPB010000338.1 GCA_030856585.1 Gemmatimonadota bacterium
GTCCGCACCCTGCGCGACCTGGTCCGTCGCGTCGAGCGGGATGAGCTCCGGGTCCGCTGGCACCCCCGTGACACGCTCGAGCTGCAGCGATTCCTGGCGCAGCAGGTGCGGCGGGCGCTGCTGGCGCTGTTCGCGTTCACGATCGCCATCCTCGCCAGCGTGATCTACCTTGCCACGCGGAGGCTGGAGGTGCTGGTGATGGGGCTGCTGATCGCTCTAGGGATGTTTCTGGTCATCTTCCTACTGCCGACCCATCTATTCCAGAACCCGCTCCGGTTCCGACGCAACTGGCCGCACCGCTGACGACGGGCCTCCGGGCAATTCCGGCTGGGGTGGAGGTTCAGGAGCTCGCGATGCCCTCCATCGTTCGGAAGGAGCGTCGGCGGCGGCCCCGCTGATCGAGCCGTATGGATCTCGAGCATCTGGTTGACCGGTATGGTCTGGTTGCCGTCTTCTTCGGCGCGGCCATCGAGGGCGACCTCACCCTGCTTCTGGCCGGCGTCTTCGCGCAGCTCGGGTACTTTCCGTTTCCGCTGGCGCTCGCCGCGGGAATCCTGGGAAGCTTTCTGGGCGATCTGGCCTGGTTCACTCTGGGCCGCATCCGCGGGCCGTGGTTCCGCGCCAGCCGCTTCTACCGGAAGGTCGGCCCGCGCATCGAACGCCTGGCGGGGAGGCTCGGAGCGGCCCAGCTCATCGCCGCCCGCTTCGTCTACGGCACCAAGGCGGCCAGCATGGTCTTCTGGGGCCTGCACGGCATGCCCCTGTCTCGATTCGTGTTGGTGGACGCCATCGGGTGCGTGCTCGGCTCCCTCGTCTTTACGGGGCTCGGGTACGCCGTAAGCGGCAGCGCGGCCGTTCTGCTCGGCCAGGTCCGGCGGGTGCAGCTCTGGCTGCTGGGTGTCCTGGTGGCGGGCGTCGCGCTGACGGCGCTCATCCATTGGATTACGAAGCGGAAGCTGCACCTGGACGACACCAGCGACCCTCCGTTGTGAGTTGCGGTCCCGGTCTCGACCGCAGCCGGCGCTTCGGCGAGCCTCGTATTGGTTAGGCGGATACACCACAGTTGACGCATGCACTTCCGCGATTCCGCAGTCGTGTCATGTTGCACTCTGGAGTCCATTTGTCAATTCGACGACCTACCCTTGCGGCTGGGGTGTTGCTGATGGCTTGGGCCTTGCCCGCGACCGCCCAGCGGCCCGCCATACAACCGGACTCCGCCCGCGCCCAGATTCGTGCCGTTCTTCGTGCATTCTACTTCAACCTGGAAGGTCAGAACTGGAGCGCTCTGTCCGCGTATGTTCTATCGCCGAAGCTACTCGAGCGTCGGGGTGCTTTGGGGGACCTCCAGACGGCCGCCAGATACCGAGTCCGTGGCCGCGGATCGTCGCACGCGTCGGCTGCGCCAATGACGTGCCCATCGAGTACCTCGCTCATGGTTGATGAGGCAGCCATCCGGCTTGACGGGGATTGGGCGGAGGTGTCCGCTCCGCGGTGTAGCGGCGCCTCGGTGGGGACGGATGAGTTTCGCATGCTCTACTTTGAAGAGCGTTGGCGGTTTATCTACACTGACCTCTTTGAAGCGCCGCCCTCTGCGCGGTGAACTGCACCCTCTACGCCCACCGCCTTGGTTCCGGCGTTTGAGAATCCCGCATCTGGTGCGTAGTTGTGGCGTCGGGCGCCGCAGCTCGAACCGCACGCGGGCAGCTCCAACGGAGACACCCTGTGACTGACCGGACAATCGTGCTGCTGCACGGCGCCGGGACCGGGTCGTGGGTCTGGGAACGAGTGCGCGCGGCCCTCGGTGGAAGGACGATTGCCCTGGATGTCCCTGGGCGCTCGCCCGGAGCGACTCCCGAGAGCTGTGCGTCCTTGCTCCACGACGCTATCGACGCAGCCGGAGCTGATGGGGTGGTCTTGGTCATGCACTCGCTCTCAGGTGTGCTGGCTCCAGGTCTCGGCGCCCGTCTCGGTGCCCGTCTCAAGCGCTGTATCTATGTCTCGGCTGTTGTTCCCCCGGCTGGCGGCGCGTTCGTCGACGCTCTTGGATTCCCCGAAGGGCTAATCCTGCGTGCGTTGTTCCTGTTCAAGCGGGCTGGCCTGAAGCCTTCGGAGGCCATGGTCCGTCGGGAGCTGTGCAATGACCTGGACGACCGTGATGCCGCGACTGTGGTGTCACGCTACGAGCCGGAGTTCCCCGGCCTGTACGTGACCACGGTTGATGGACCGCCATCGGTGCCGTCCACCTACGTCAGACTGGCACGTGACGCGAGCGTGCCACCTGCGCTTCAGGACTCGATGATCGCTCGACTTAGATTCCCCAGCGTCGTAGACCTCGACGCGGGTCATCTCGCCATGCTCTCTAAGCCGGTCGAGCTCGCGACGATCCTCGGCGGGGCGACGACCACTACCTTTTCGGAGTAGCCATGCTGCGACACCCCAGGCACCCACCCGTAGCTTGGTTCTCAGTGCTGGCGTGGCTCTGGACACCTGTACTCATGGTGCCCGGGTCGACGGTCCACGCCCAAACGCGTGGGCCGGAGTTCATCAACCCATCCGGGCTGACGCGCCCGACGGGGTACACCCATGTTGTGGTCAGTGCCGATGGTCGTACCGCCTACGTCGCGGGCCAGGTGGCGTTCGACAGCACGGGTATCGTGGTGGGAGTCGGGGACTTCCAGACCCAGGCCGAGCAAGTATTCGCGAATCTGCGTCGCGCCCTGGCGAGCGTGGGAGCCTCATTCACGGATGTGGTGAAGACGACCACATTCATCACTGAGCTGAAGAACCTCCCGGCCCTGCGGGAAACCCGGGCACGGTATTTCGACGCGACGCACCCCCCTGCGAACACACTCATTCCGGTCGCAACTCTAGCACGCCCGGACTTATTGCTCGAGATCGAGGCGGTGGTGGATCTGCCCAGGGGGCGGCGGCGGTGAGGATGCGGCGCGCATAATCCGCGCACCCAGCCGGCAGGCCGGAAATGTCCCGGGCTCCGTCCGGGCGGCGGCCATGAGGGTCCGCAGCTGATGCGCATGTCGTTAGACGGACGCGACGAGGAGTGGTACATGGCCCGAGAGGATCTCTCCACCTTGCCGGCTGACCTGCCCGTGCCGGTGGACGACGGCGCGGCGCTCCATCTGTTGGGCCAGCGACTGCCGGCTCTGAGGCTCGCCTCGACCGCCGGCCGGCAGGTGCAGCTCGACGCGCTTGGAGCCGGGTGGACTGTGCTCTATTGCTATCCCCGCACGGGGCGTCCAGATGAGCCTGGACCGCCGGAATGGGACGCAATTCCGGGGGCCCGGGGCTGCACGCCTCAGGCCTGCAGCTACCGGGACCACCATGCCGAGTTGCGGGCCCTCGGCGCCCAGGTGTTTGGGCTCAGTACGCAGGCGATAGCGTATCAACAGGAGATGGTGCAGCGGCTGCATCTCCCGTACGAAGTGCTCAGCGATGCCGAGTTCCGGCTCAGCGAGGCGCTGGCTTTGCCGACCTTCGAGAGCGGCGGGATGCGGCTCCTCAAGCGCCTGACGCTGCTCATTCGCGCTGGGCGAATTGAGGCCTGCTTCTATCCGGTGTTCCCACCGGATGCTGACGCGGAGCACGTGCTCGCGTGGCTCCGCGAGCGCGCCGGCTGACCCGCAACCGCAGCTCCACCAAGATTGACCAAGGAGACACGGTGATGCGAGGCCTCGGATCTATGCCCCATCCACCTTTCTCCAGCGCCAGCTCGTTCACCTGGTGTTCTCCCTTTGTATTCTGGCCCTGTCGCTGGCCTTGGGGATGTGGGGGTACGAGCACTATGAGCATCTGGCGTGGCGTGATGCTTTCCTCAATTCCGCCATGCTCCTGGGCGGGATGGGACCGATCAAACAGGATCTCTCAGAACCGCGGTCAAGGCCGCCGATGGAGGGCTGCACAACGTGGTTTCTCACAGGTCGTTTGCCTGATTATGCGTTCCTTGGGCCGCCGCTTGGTCAGACCAATCTGAAATGAGGATCTGATGGCCACGATCACAAAAGGGCGCAACGTTGTCACTCTCGTGAACGTATTCACCGTCGCACCAGAGAATCAGGAGAAACTCGTTGCCCTCCTCATCGAGGCGACCGAGCGCACCATGAAGCATTTGCCGGGCTTTGTATCGGCCAGTATTCATCGCGGGCTCGATGGTACCAAGGTTGTCAATTATGCCCAGTGGCGCAGCCGAGCAGATTTTGAGGCGCTCCGAGAGAATCCCCAGGCCCGTCCGCACATGGAGGCGGCGGCCGCGCTCGCGACGTTCGACGGGCGCCAAGCGCACCTCGCTTGCCTCCCCCTCAAGGTCAGGCGACCTTTCCCCCATGGATCCCGACCTCCTGCTCGCGGGACTGCAGGCCGGCAATACGGCCGCCCTGGCACGCGCGATCTCGGTGGTCGAAAACACCCGGCCCGGGTTCGAGCGCCTGC
>JALYPB010000339.1 GCA_030856585.1 Gemmatimonadota bacterium
GACGGCGTGATGCGGGTCAGCCAATACCGCTTTAAGGGCCTCTAGGTTGCCGTGCACATCGGCGATAATGAGGACTTTCACAAATTCTTCCTCCCAGGGATGGGCCTGTATTCCGGCTCAGCCTTGCGACCAGCGCTGACCGGCAGCCATAGGCCCGGACTCCAGGGTTGCTACTCTCCCCCGAGGCGATCAACTTGTGGCTTAATGAACGGGCCACCCTCCGAGTCGACGATCGAACCGGCTCCCGCCAGAGCTAGTGCACGCTACGTCGCACTTCTCGTTACCGCCGCAACAGTCGTTCTTATTGTAGGCGCCTTTCTCCGGCCGAAGGCTCAAGCGACGGCGGTTCGGACCAACGAGCTGGCAACCCTTCCTGAGCTCTCCCAGCGCAGAATGCTGCGGGATATAGCCAGCTACCTCACTGAGCGGGTGGCCATCTTCGCATCTTCCGTCGTTTATCTCCCCACATTCGACGCCAGCGGGCTCGTGCTCGGCCGGGACTCGGTACTGACCGCGTCTCTGATGAGGCCCGGAAACCCTCATTAAGTGGAGGGTCTGGCCAGCTTGTTCTGGCCGCTTCGCTGCTACCCGGCGATTCGACCCTGCCCGCCGCTCGTATCCTCAACGTTGATAGCCTGGCGCTGAGCTGGATCCTGGTGGTGGCACGGACGGGCGACCGGCCACCTCTGGTGCAGGCCGGGTTGTCCGGCGGACTTATACCGCTGCAGTGTGGGGACCTGTCTCTGCGGGAACTCCTCTTCAACACCGTCGTACCGCTCGAGCTTCGAGGCGCCGGGGTTTTCGACCTCGACGGCAACGCTTTGGCGTTGGCGGTCCCCTGCAACTCCCGGATTGCGTTGGTTCCCCTGGTAGACGCGCTTCGAGCGCTCCAGCAGCAGCGCACGCCGGAGTATCACCTGTGGTCCCGATACGGCCTGCGCGTAACCGCCCATGATTCCTTGACCCGCCGGGTGCTGGCGGCCGGCAGCGGACCGCTGGTGACGGAAGTTCTGCTGGGCAGCCCTGCCGACCGGGCCGGCCTTTGGCCGGGGGACGTCATCGGGATGGCGCTATCGCGAATTGTGGCCGAGCCTGCGGATCTCGCCTCCCTGCTCGACGCCACCACCGCTGCGCGGATAGCAGTCAGGCGTGGAGGCCACACTCGAAACCTGGTGCTGAATGTGGACCCGGCAGCTGGTACCGCGGCTGGCGGCTCGAGCCGACGCTTGCCCGGGGCCGACGTCATGGACGTAACTCCCGGTTCGCGTGCCGAACGAGCCGGTTTGCGCCCGGGAGATCGGGTGCTGCAAATCAATCAGCGGCGCTCTCCAACCTCCGAGTCGCTACAACAGGCTCTGGCAGGTAACGGCCCCGTGTTCCTCGTGGTTGAGCGGGATCGACGGCGGCGCAGCCTGGTTCTTCGCTGAAATTATGAACCAGCTTGCCGCCCTCGGGCTCATTCTTCTCCTGGCCTTGTTGGCCGGTCACGTGGTCAAATTCCTCCGCATCCCCGAGGTCACGGGGTACCTCCTGGCTGGCGTGCTGCTCGGCCCGGCAGGTGGTAACCTGATCACTCACGAAGGACTCGAAAGCCTGCAGGTCTTCAGCGAGGTGGCCCTCGGCCTGATTCTGTTCGCGATCGGGTCGGTGTTCGAATTCGCCCGCTTTCGCCGAATCGGCCGCCGGGTGGCCGGGCTCACCGCGGTAGAGTCCCTGCTCGCGGCGTTTTTCGTTGCCGGCGGGTTGCTGGCGATCGGCCAGCCTCTGATCGTCGCGCTTCTCCTCGGCGTCATCGCCATGGAAACCGCGGCGGCTTCGACGCTCATGGTCATGCGGGAATGCAATGCCGAGGGACCACTCACCGATACCCTGGGCGGGGTGATCGCGCTGAATAACATCTTTTGCCTGACGGGGTTTTTGGTGGTGGCCGCGGGGTTCGACCTTTACCAAGAGTCGACGCGGACCGGGCTGGGTTGGGTGGTACTTTACCGGTCGCTGTACCCCCTGATCTGGCAACTCATCGGATCAGTAGCCCTCGGCTTCATGATCGGGGTTCTCCTCGCCGCCTGGTCCTCACGGGTCAGGGAGCACGGAGAGGTGTTGATCCTGTTGGTCGGCGCGATTCTGCTCGCGGTGGGGGCGGCGCAGCTCCTCGAGCTTTCACCGCTACTTGCGACACTTGCCGTGGGCGCCACGATGGTGAACCTCTCGACCGAGAGTCGCCGGCTCTTCGACACCCTGGCGCAGACTGACC
>JALYPB010000344.1 GCA_030856585.1 Gemmatimonadota bacterium
ACCCCGAGCGGGAGATCACGGTCACCTGCGGCGCCACCGAGGCGATGATCGCCACGCTGTTGGCGGTAGTGAATCCAGGAGACGAGGTGATCGTCTTCGAGCCGTTCTACGAGAACTACGGCCCGGACACCATTCTGGCGGACGCGAAGCCGGTATATGTGCCGCTCGAGCCCGGCCGCCCGCTCGATCTGGAGCGACTCGCGGCGGCCTTCTCCCCCCGGACCCGTGCCATCATCGTCAACACGCCGAGCAATCCTGCGGGGCGGGTGCTCTCGCGGACCGAGTTGGAGGCGATCCGGGATCTGTGCGTACGGCATGAGGTGCTTGCGATCACGGACGAGATCTACGAGCACATCCGGTTCGAGGGTGAACACCTGCCGCTTGCCACGCTCCCGGGCATGCGGGACAGGACGGTCACCATCAGCGGGGCCTCGAAAACATTTAGCGTCACCGGCTGGCGCATCGGCTGGATCCTGGCCCCGGCCGAGCTGACCGACGCCATACGCAAAGTCCACGACTTCCTGACCGTCGGCGCCCCGGCGCCCCTGCAAGAGGGCGTTGCCGTTGCGCTCGATGAGCTGGATCGAGCGTTCTACGACGGGCTGGCTGCCGCCTACCGGGCTCGGCGCGACCTGCTCTACGCGGCACTGGTCGACTCCGGATTTGCGTGCACGGCTCCCCAAGGGGCTTACTACATCCTCTCGGACTTTTCCAGCCTTTCCACGCCGGCCGGCGCTGATCGACCGCTATCCGATACCGAGTTTGCGATCTGGCTCTCGCGCGAGATCGGAGTAACTCCGGTGCCGGGCTCGAGCTTCTTCCGCGATGGCGGCGGAGGCCGGTCTCTGGTGCGCTTCGTCTTTTGCAAGACAGACGATGTCCTCCTCGAGGCGGCCCGCCGGCTGCGCTCGCTGTCTTCCGTCTCCTCTGGGGGTACGGCGTCACGCCCCTTTGAGCCGGCGGCTCGCAGCGGTCTCCAGCAGTGAGCGAGATCCGTCCACTGGCCGTGGTAACCGGGGCTTCTGCAGGAATCGGCAAGGTGTTCTGTGAGCGCCTCGCCGCCAGAGGTCACGACCTGCTGCTGGTGGCCAGAGACGGCAGCCGCCTGCAGGCGCTGAAGCAGGAGCTCGAACAGCAATACCCGGTAGGAGTGGAAGTCTTCCCCGCCGATCTCACGATCGATACCGACGTGAGCCTCCTGGCAGAGACGCTCGCGCGATCTCCAAACCTGGTTCTCCTGGTGAACAACGCGGGATTCGGGACTCGGGACACGCTGGCCGACGCTAGCCCTGCACGGCAGGAGGCCATGCTCCAGCTTCACACCATGGCGCCCATGCGTCTGACCCAGGCCGCGCTCCCGGTGTTGATCAAGAACCGGCGGGGAGCGATCGTCAACGTCTCCTCGGTTGCCTCCTTCCTCTTCTCGGCCAACAACGTGAATTACTGCGCGACCAAGGCGTACCTGACGACCTTCAGCCAGGGGCTCGCAGCGGAGGTCGCCGGCAGCGGGGTCCGGGTACAGGCGCTGTGCCCCGGATTTACCCGCTCGGAATTTCATGGGCGAATGGGAGTGGACGTCGCGGAGATACCGGGCTGGATGTGGTTGTCGGCCACGAGCGTGGTAGATGCATCCCTGGCTGCGCTCGAGCGGGGCTGGCCGGTCGTGTGCGTGCCTGGGATTCGCTACAAGATCATCGTGTTCCTGCTGCGGTTTGTCCCCCGCTGGGTCATCGCCCGGGTTACCAGCCGCCGGATGCGCAGCGTGTGAGCTAGATCCTTTCTGACAGCGAGTCGTCGCCGTATGTTTAGACACACCATTGAGATGCAAGCTCTTGCAGCAGGATGACTTCTATGAGCATTTCGAACAGACTCCTCGTGATCGCTCTCGCTTCCCTCCTGGGCGGGTGTGGAGGGGACCTCACGCTTCCCGATGACGGCTCCCCGGCCGTCCTGCGAGCGCTCTCGGGTGATGGCCAGGCGGGAACCGTGGGCAGCAGGCTGGATGATCCGCTGGTCGTGGAGCTCACCGATGCGGGGGCCAACCCGGTCTTTGGGGTTCCCATCGTCTTTGAGTTCACCGGCGAGGTCCCCGAGGCGGAGGTCACCCCATCGCAGGCGACGACCGATAGCAATGGGCGGGCGTCCGCCGAGGTCCGCCTGGGTACCAGTGCTGGTACCCTCCGCGTTCAGGCTCGAGTAGTCACCCCTGCGGCCCTCAACGCCACCTTCGTCCTGACCGCGCTCGAGCGGGATAAGAAGAAGGGCAAGGGTGGTAGAGGTGATGACGACGAGGGCGACGACGACTGAACCCTGTTCCACTGTCCATCCTACAGTTCTGATTCCCTCCGTCCGATACTCCTCCTGAAGGGGACTGGACGCCTTTAACTGGGCGCGTCCCCTGGTCCACCACCGTAAGTCAATCTCAGTCAAGCCGATGCGAAAGGACCCAGGATGCGGTACGCTGGCCTGCTCTTATTG
>JALYPB010000350.1 GCA_030856585.1 Gemmatimonadota bacterium
CCCTGACTCCCTCCCGACTCCCGACTCCTGACTCCTGACTGCACTCACCCGACATCTCTTGCGGCATCTGGTGGCCTAGTCTATATATGCGCCCGGAGGCCCGGGCGTCCGGGCCTCCAATTGTTAAGCCATTCGCGGGGAAGTGTGGATTGATTCGTAATCTGGCTATCATCGCCCATGTCGATCACGGCAAGACCACTCTGGTTGATCAGATGCTCCGGCAGGCCGGGGCTTTCCGGGCCAACCAGCAGGTGGAAGAGCGGGTAATGGATTCCAACCCGCTCGAGCGGGAGCGGGGCATCACCATCCTGGCCAAGAACACCGCCGTGCGGTGGCATGGCACCAAGATCAACATCGTGGACACGCCCGGCCACTCCGATTTCGGGGGCGAGGTCGAGCGTATCCTCCGGATGGTGGACGGTGTACTGATACTGGTGGATGCGGCCGAAGGCCCGATGCCGCAGACCCGGTTCGTCACCCGGAAGGCCCTGGCCCTGGGCCACCGTCCCATCGTGGCGATCAACAAGATTGACCGCTCCGACGCCGAGCCGATGCGGGTGCATGACGAGGTGCTGGGTCTGTTCATCGACCTGGAGGCCTCCCACGACCAGCTGGATGCCCCTTTCCTCTATACCTCCAGCCGGGCCGGCACCGCCACTTTCGACCTCGACAAGCCGGGCACCGACCTCACGCCGCTGTTCCAGACGATTCTGGATTACGTCCCCGAGCCCAAGGGCGATCCGGAAGAGCCCTTTCAGATGCTGGTCTCCACGCTGGACTTCTCCAGCTTCATCGGCCGCATTGCCATCGGCCGCATCGAGCGGGGCCGGGTGCAGGTGGGAGACCAGGTGGCGCTCCTGCCGCTGGGCGAGCCGGGGATGGTGGGCGAAGACGAGCCGTTCGAGCGGAACCGGGTGACCCGGCTCTACACCTTCGACGGGCTCCACCGGGTCGAAGTGGACAAGGTGGATGCCGGCGACATCGTGGCGCTCTCCGGCTTCGAGACCATCGAGATCGGCAAGACGTTTACCTCCACCGAGCGGCTGGAGCGGATGGAGGGCATCGCAGTCGAGGAGCCCACCATCTCGGTGGACTTCATCGTGAACAACGGTCCCTTTGCCGGACGGGACGGGAAATACGTCACCAGCCGGCAGCTCCGCGACCGGCTGTTCAAGGAGCTGGAGCGGAACGTCGCGCTCCGGGTGGAGGAAACCGACACGCCCGACACCCACACCGTGTCCGGCCGGGGGGAGCTGCATCTCGGGATCCTGATGGAGACGATGCGGCGGGAGGGGTTCGAGTTCATGGTCTCCCGGCCGCGTGTCATCACCAAGCTGGGCCTGGACGGCGAACGGCTGGAGCCCTATGAAGAGCTCATGATCGATGTGCCTGAGGCCTACATGGGCGTCGTCATGGAGAAGCTGGGCCCCCGGCGCACCGAGATGATCGAGATGAAGAACCCGGGGCAGGGCATGGTGCGGATGAACTTCCGGATTCCGGCCCGGGGACTCTTCGGCTACCGCTCCGAGTTCCTGACCGACACCCGGGGTACCGGGATCATGCACCACCGGTTCCTGGACTACGGGCCGTGGGCGGGCCCGCTGGCCGGCCGGAAGCGCGGGGTGCTGATCGCCGACCGCGAAGGTTCGGTGGTTGCGTTTGCGCTCGGCAACCTCCAGGAGCGGGCCCAGATGTTCGTGGCGCCCTCGGATGTGGTCTACGAGGGTCTGATCGCGGGGGAGAACTCCCGGCCGGGCGATCTGGACGTGAACGTGACCAAGGAGAAGAAGCTCACCAACATGCGGCCCACGGCCACGGACGACAACGTCATCCTGGAGCCGCCCCGGCAGATCACGCTCGAGTATGCCCTCGAGTACATCGAGGAAGACGAGCTGATCGAGGTAACGCCGAAGACCATCCGGCTGCGTAAGCGGGTCCTCCCGGCGAACGATCGCAAGAAGGCTGCCCGGGCAGCCCGGGTGGCGGACGCATCCTGATGCATGTGTTACAC
>JALYPB010000351.1 GCA_030856585.1 Gemmatimonadota bacterium
TATGGTGCCACTGCCCGAGCTTCTTCGAGGAGCACGACGCATTGGTGGTCGCTATCTGCTTACCGGTGCCATTTATCCGGCGGGGTCCGCTTCCGGATCGCGTGTTACGGTCGATCTGTACGCGGTCGACGATGGCGAGCGGCTCATGAGGGCGGAGGAGATCGACGAGGGGGGACGACTGGAGGCTTTGCTGGGCCGGCTTGCCCTCGAGTCGGTGCGAGCCCTGGCGCCCCGTGAGGGGCCGGCGCTCGGTTCCCGGGCAGCTCTTTTCTCGGCCACGTCGTCGGCTGAGGCCGTAGGTCATCTCCTGCAGGGGCAGCTCAAGTTCTGGAACGGCGACTACGACGGTGCGGCCTCCGCCTTCCGCCGTGCCGTCGAGGCCGACTCCGCGTGCGGGCTCGCATATCACCGCTTGAGCGTCGCGGAGCTATGGAGCCACGATTTTGCAGCGGCGCTCAGGGCGGCCGACGCAGGTCTCAACCGAGCCCCGGCGCTGTCGCCAAAGTGGGTCAATCTCCTGCAGGCTCAACGTCACTATGCGTTGCGGCAGGGCGATAGCGCGATTGCGGCATTTCAGCGGATGGTTCTGAACTATCCGGACGAGATCGACGGCTGGCTCGGATTGGGCGATGTACTGTTTCACTTTGCGGGCCTGGGGCCCAACATACCGCTGGACGCTCAGCGTGCTCTCGGCGAGGTGGTCTCCCTCGATAGCTCCTTTGCTCCGATCTACGATCATTTGGCTGACCTGGCGTTCCTGAGGGGGGACGCGCAGTCTGCCCGGCTCTACGTGGAGCGAATCCCACCAGGCGACATCGCGAGGCTGGCACTTGAAGCGGCACTCCCGCTCCGGTTCGGGGACCCGGCAGCGCGCCGGGCGGCCCTCGAGCAGCTCCGAAAAACTGATCGCCAGGCAATCTCTGAGCTCGTGCATTTGCTTATCCACGGCTCATCTCGCCTGGCTCTGGTGGACACTGTCGCCAGCTACCTGATGGAACCTGACCGTACACCCGATGACCGGCGTCGAGGAGCGGAATACCGTCTGGCCGCGCTGGCCGCAATGGGACGGCCGCAAGAAGGGCTTACGATCTGGCGGTCGGAGAGCGACGGGGGCCTCGATGGTTGGGTTCTTCAAGCCTACTTCGCGGGATATCCTGTAAACTCCGTCGCCGAGCCGATGTTGTCTTCAGCGAAGGCGGCAGTGTGGCGGCAATCAAGGCTGGATTTGACCGGACTTCCATCTACCGAGTTGGTCCAGGCGGTGCAAGCTCTGGTTCACCGGGCCACCCTCGAAGGTGATTCGTTGGAAGTGTTGGAGCTCCTGTCGCGGGTAAGTTCGGCTCGGGCCGCCCGCGACAGCTCCGATCCACTGGTCCCGGCCCTTGCCGCATCCCTTCACGCCCGGCTGGCCCTGCTTGCGGGCGATACCGCCAACGCAATTAATCTCCTCGATCGTTCGGTAGGTCGAAGTCTGTGGCCGTACACCGACTTCTTCCCGCTGAGCGGGATGGCACCCCAGCGGTTGCTCCTTGGTAGCCTCCTCGCGGCTCGGGGGCAAGCTCAGAGCGCGAAGCGTTGGCTGGACTCGTTCTCGAACTCCTGGGCCGTAGGAGACGTGTTTTTCGTCGCTCGAGCCAGGCAGGTGCAGGCGACTGTGCCCTGAACGGTACAGCGGCCGGGTGGCTCTACGCATTGCTCGTCAGTGTGGGAAACCCGAACAAGGAGGGGATAATGTCGCACAACGGCAGACCATCGGTCGAGACGGCGATCGGCAACATAGCGGTAGTCGCTGAGAAATCGACCACCCGCAAGACGGAGAAGCTCAAATCGGTAAAGATTGGATCTCCTGAATCGTACTACATGCTCGCGGCGTTCTGCTTCGACCTGTCCAGAAAGGTCAATTATCTGTTCCGGGCCACGCGTGACTTTGCACCCGAGGCAGACCCGGAGCTCGCCCAACTGCTCATCGAGGACAACAACGCGATCAATGAGGATGGACTGACGTGGGAGCAGCGAGCCAGAAGAGCCGAGGCGATCATGCTCCGCTCGGTAGGTGAGCTCGGGGAACAACACGAGCAGGCCTTGCAAGAGGTGGCCGGAAAGGGGGCGCGCAAGTAGCGTAGAAGGGAGCGGCAGGGGCCCCGAAGTACTCGCAGTTCTCAGGGCTCCGCCGCTTGCCCCGTCCAAAGTGCCCCGCTACAATCCCAACCCGGCAACGTTCTCCCCGGAGAGATCCCCTCGCAATGCTCGGGGCAGGCTCTTCGCTACGCCTGCCCTGAGCGCAGCCGAAGGGCTCAGGATGGTGGCCGGGTGTACTCCTCGAGGAACATGATCATGAGTCCCTGCCGCCACTTCCTCGCGATTCCCGACTTCAGCAGACCAGAGCTGCTCGCGCTGTTCGATCTGGCGGCCCGGATGAAGCGGGGCGAGTATCGCGATAAATCACTCGCGGGCAAGACGCTCGGAATGATCTTCGCCAAGAGCTCGACCCGCACCCGGGTGTCGTTCGAGGTGGGTACCTACCAGCTCGGCGGGCATGCGCTGTTTCTCTCCTCCCGCGACATTCAGCTGGGCCGGGGGGAGC
>JALYPB010000355.1 GCA_030856585.1 Gemmatimonadota bacterium
GTCTGCCCCACTACAAAATTGTAGCGACTTAGTCGCCCAGCCTAATCCGTTCGATCCGATGAGCCTTTGCCTGCGTGTTGTAGAGCCTCAGGGTCACGATATCGCCCGACTTGTCACCCTTGAGAGCCTGCTTCAGGTCAGCCACACTCTTCACCGGCTTGCCTTCTACCGACAGGAGGATGTCCGGCCCACCGTTGCCGGGTTCCGCGATCTCGCCCTGAGCCGGCCCACCAGCGGTAACCCCGGTGACAATCAGCCCGCGCTGCTCGGGCTTGAGCTGGAACTGCTCTACCGCCTCCCGATCAACCGGCTGCACGGTCAGGCCGAGCAGATCGATGTCGGCCGCGGCGTCCTCGCTGGAGTCGTCCGCGCCATCGCTGGCGTCGGAGCGCGCGGCGGTTTCCTTGGCCCCCGGCACCTCCTGGAGGCGCACGCTGAAGGTCTTGTGCACTCCGCCCTTTCTCGCGACCTCCACCTTCACGCTCTCCCCTGCCTTGCGGAAGGCGACTTGCTGCTGGAGCTGGCCGACGTACTCGACCGGCGCCCCGTCGATCGACACGATGATGTCACCGGCTTCAATGCCTGCCTTCCTGGCCGGCGAGTCTTCGGTGAAGTCCTGCACCAGCACGCCGCGGATCTCGGGGAGCCCGACATACTCGGCATCGTTGGCGGTGGCATTCTGAACGCTTACGCCCATGGCCACCCGGTTTACCCGCCCACCGGCGATGATCTGATTCATGACCTGGTGTGCCAGGTCGATCGGAATGGCAAAGCCATAGCCCGAGTAGTACCCGGTCTGGCTGGCGATGGCCGAGTTTACTCCGATCACTTCACCCCGCACGCTCACCAGCGGGCCGCCGGAGTTGCCCGGATTGATCGCCGCGTCGGTCTGAATGAAGTCCTGGATGCTGCGGTCGCTCTGGCCCGGCAGCGCGAGACTGCGCCCCTTGGCGCTGATGATGCCGGAGGTCACCGTGAAGGTGAGGTTGTCGCCCAGCGGGTTACCGACCGCGAGGACCCACTCACCGACTCGAGCGGTGCTGCTCTTGCCCAGCGGAGCGGGAACCAGGTTCTTGGCGTCGATCTTGAGCACGGCCAGGTCGGTGTTCGGATCGGTCCCGACGATCTTGGCCTTGAACTCGCGCCGGTCCAGCAGTCGCACCGTGACCTGATCAGAGCCGTCCACGACGTGGTTGTTGGTCAGGATATAGCCGTCCTTGGAGACGATGAAGCCCGAGCCGGAGCCTTCCCGGAACCGGGGTTCCTCCTGCTGCTGCATAGGGGGCATACCACGGAAGAACTCTTCCATTCCGGGGGGCACCTGCATCCGGGGTCTTGCCTGGGGGCCATTGCGGCGTGCGGTCTGAGCCTTCTGACCGGACCTGATGTACACGACGCTCGGCTTGACCTGCTCGGCGACGGACGCAAAGGCCTCGCTCAGATCCTGAAGCGAGGCCGCACCCGCCGGCAGCTTTGGGGCCGCAGCGGGGACTGCCTGCTGTTGGGCCAACGACTGAAAGGGTAATTGCAACAGGCCCGCGACCAGCAGGCCAAGGGCAAACGCGAATCCGACGCCGCTGGTTCTGAGGCGGCGCAGCCATCCTTCGGACATATCAACTCCCGCATGGGCATACATTTGGTTCGGGGCGGAATTGCCTCGATTGGATAATCAGATGCATGTGGGGCGGGTTCCGTCGCGGCTACTCTGTTCAAGGCACCGCCCATAGCCCATGGCCAGCAGCCGATACCCTTAGCCCTGAAACGGACAGCTGCCGGGTCCCGTACGGTGGGCAGGTGGGCCGGCAGGTGCCTGCCTGCCGCTTACTTACCGCGTTTAAATCCCCGACCGACAGATCTTCCATGAGGCTGTCGCTACCCACTCTGATCTTATGCGCTGCGGTGACCGCCGCGGCCCAGGCCCAGACCGCAGCCGATTCCGCCGCTATCAAGGCCACGGCCCTCGACTATGCCGAGGGCTGGTACGAAGGAAACGGCGACCGGATGGCCCGGGCCCTTCATCCCGAGCTGGTGAAGCGCATCGTGGTTCGGGACACCACTACCGGCAAGAGCATGGTGCAGGGCATGGGCGCCTCGGTGCTGGTCAACAC
>JALYPB010000368.1 GCA_030856585.1 Gemmatimonadota bacterium
CCGTGAGGTTTTCGATCTTGGTGGTGAAGTAGTTGTAGGCCCACACCGCGGGGATGGCGACCATCAGACCGAAGGCGGTGGTGATGAGCGCCTCGGCGATACCGGCCGAGATGCCGGCCAGACCGCCCGACGCGCCCTGAGAGGCCATACCGGTAAAGGCGTTCACGATACCCATCGTGGTGCCGAGTAGACCGACGAACGGCGCGGTCGAGCCCACGGTAGCGAGGATGCCGATGCCACGCTTGAAGTCGGCCAGGGTAATCAGCATCTGACGCTCCACGGCGCGCTCGGCCGAGTTGATATCGGCCGCCGTGATCGTCGCGCGGTCGCGCAGCAGGGGCTTCACTTCAGCCAGCGCCTCGCCCACTACGCGGGCTACGTGGCTCTTCTTGCTCTTCTCGGCCAGGGCAATCGCCTGGTCCAGGTTCTCCTCCTGAATGGCGCGGGAGAACTGGGGCGCGAACTTCCGGGTCTCGGCCTGGGCGCGCTTGAACTGAATGAACTTCTGGATCATGATGGTCAGCGACCAGATGGACATGATCGCCAGAATAGCCACGATGGCCTTGGCGAAGAGTCCCATCGAGTGGAACAGTTCAAGAAGATCTACGCTCATTGTGCGGTGCCTCCTGGGGGAACGAAGCTATTGCTGCTTGAACGCGACGGCCTGCTGTACCAGTTGTCGGACGGCCCTGCCCTTGAACTTGGCCGGTTTGAACAGGCTCTTCAGGATCGATTCCCGCGCGGGCTCGGCGAAGGCCGGGTGAGAAGTCTTCAGGACCTTGAAGGACCCTCCCTCGACATGGCCAGTGGTGTCCACGATGAACTGCATCTCCACCCGCCCGGTGATCCCGGCACTCGCCAGAACCGGCGGGTACCGCGGCGTCGGTTGGGAGATCACCTGGACCGGGTCGTCCAGCTGCGCCTCCAGGAAGACCTCGCCGGTGACCGGGCCAGTCCCGCCGACGACGCCCGTGCCGATGCCGCCCTCGACGCCCTTGCCGGTGAAATCCCGGGGGTCGAACGGCTTCTCATCCAAGTCGACCGGAGGGATATCCTTGGGGATGTCGGTCGGCGCCACCACGGTCTGAAATCCCTTGGGAGGGGGATTGGCGGCCACGATGACGTCGGGTGGAGGCTGCTCCGGTGGGGGCTTGGGCGGCTCGGGCGGCTTAAGGAAGACCATCGTCGTGTCCACGGGACGGTTCCTTATCGTCTCGGCCACGCCCTGCGTGGCCCTTACGGCGCCGAAGATAAGCAGCCCGTGCAGGACGACGGACAGAATCGTCTGTCCCATGGTCTTCTGACTTCTCTGCTTGGATTCAATCAGGTTCTCGAACACGCTACTACCTCCAGGGGGAGGGATGATCGTGCCCGGAAAGTAAGGCCCGCTCTGAACATCTACTTTGCCCTCGGATGTCATTTCGATTACAACCGCATTAGCGGTCTCGAAAAGGTTCCGAAGCCGGACGTAAGCTACGCGGAGTCACCAAAGGCCCCCGTGACCTGACTCACAGGACGGCCGGCTCTATGTTACCCCCGCGATGGCTTTCGGCAAGGAGCGGGCGGCGGATTAACCAGGCGGCTGGCGTTTCGGGAGCCGCACGGTAAAGACCGACCCCCGTCCGGGTCTGCTCTGGACCGTTATCGCTCCCCCGTGTGCCTCCACGATCCACTTGGTGATGGCCAGGCCCAGTCCGACGCCGGGACGGTCTCCAGTGCGCGACCGTGCCGGGTCGGCGCGCCAGAACCGCTCGAAGATGTGGGGCAGGTCTCCCGGCGCGATGCCGATGCCGGTATCACGAACGGAGAAGGTGATCGCCTCATCGTCCTGCTCCAGGGTGAGCGCGACCGTCCCGCCCTGCGGTGTGTACTTGATGGCATTACTCACGATGTTCAGCAACATCTCCCGTATCCGGTGCGGATCCACCGCAAGCCGGACCGGTGCATCGGGCAGGGTGTGCACCTCGGTCACCCCTACGCTCTCGCCCAGCATGCCGGTCGTTTCCGCCACATCCGCCACCAGCGCGCGCAGGTCACACTCCTGCACCGCCAGAGGGGCCCGCCCTTCGTCGGCCCGCGCCAGGGTGAGCAGGCTCTCCACCATTTCCGTCATCTGATTGATCTGGGCCAGCGACTCGTCGAGCGATTGAAGTATCTCGGGCGGGATGCCAGGGTGGACCAGCGCCCGCTCCACGCCGGCTCGGAGCACCATGAGCGGGGTCTTGAGCTCGTGGCTCGCGTCGGCGGTGAATCGGTGCAGGCTGCCGAAGCTCTGCTCCAGCCGGGCGAGCATGCCGTTCACCGTGAGGGCGAGCCGCGCCATTTCATCGCCCGAGAGCGGGACGGCCAGGCGGCGGTGCAGGCTTCGGCCGTCGGAAATGGCCTCCACCTCGTCCATGATTCCCTGCACCGGACGAAGGCTGGTGCCGGCCAGCCAGTAGCCCACCAGCCCGGCACCCACCAGAATAATGGGCGCGATCAGCAGCATGGATCTGAGCAGGTCGGCAGGGCCAAGCGCCGCCTGACGGGTCGGGGTCGCCACGAGGATTCCGCCGATTACCGGTCCCGCGCCCTGCACCGGAACAGCCAGGAAGCGAACCGCCCCGCTGGGGGGACCCAGCGCGAGCGTGCCGGCGTGTTTCTCGAAGCTCGTGGTATCGAGTGGTGCGGTCAGCCGCTCGAGGGCGTCGGCACTCAGCGTCCGGGTTACCTCGGAAAGCGCGAGCACCTGGCCCGCCGTGTCGGCGACGACGAGATAGTCGCGCACCGACTCGAGGTAGGCGCTGATACCGGGGTCGAGCGCTGGCTTGGAGCCGCTGGTGGTGACGATGCGGCCGAGGACTTTGTAGGACTCGGTGAGCCAGCGGTGGGCGAGATCGGCCTCGAGGCTGAGGCGTTGGTCCAGCTCTTTGATGCCGGACTGGCGTCGCTCGATGTACAGCGCGGTTCCAAATGCCAGCACGGTCACCGCGAGCGCCACCGTGTACCACAGGGTGAGCCGCCGGCGGATGGTGGTCATCTCAGGCCTTCACGACGTACCCGACGCCCCGCACGGTGTGCACCAGCTTCTGAGCGTGCCCCGAGTCGACCTTCTTGCGCAGCCGGTTGATGACAACATCGACGATGTTGGTGCCCGGGTCGAAGTGATAGTCCCAGGCGTACTCGGTGATCAGTGTGCGGGACATGACCTTGCCCGCATGACGCATGAGGTACTCCAGAACGGTGTACTCCTTGGGCGTCAGCTCAATCGGCTCACCGGCCCGCTTGACCTCCCGTGTGGCCATGTCGAGCTCCAGGTCGCCCACCCGCAGCAGGGGAGCGCGAATCTCCTTCGGCCGCCGGCCAAGAGCCTCCACCCGGGCCAACAACTCCTCGAAAGCAAAGGGCTTGGTGACGTAGTCGTCTGCCCCCGCGCGCAACGCCTGGACCTTGAAGTCCACCGCGTCCTGGGCCGTCAGGACCAGCACTGGTGTCGTGTTGCCCCGGTCCCGCAGGGTTCGAAGCACCTCCAGTCCGTTCATCTCCGGCAATCGGAGGTCGAGCACGATCAGATCGTACCGCCCGCCCGAAGCCAGACGGAGCCCTTCCATGCCGTCTCCCACCAGATCGGCGTGGTAACGCTGCTCCTCGAGACCGCGCTTGACGTACTGGCCGACGGTACGGTCGTCCTCGACCACCAGAATCTTCATGGATGCACCGGCAGAAACACCCGGAAGGTGGTTCCCCGCCCCGGCGTGCTGTCCACTTCCATCCGCCCGCGATGGTCCTCGACGATGCCATAGCAGATCGAGAGCCCAAGCCCCGTACCCCGGCCGGGCGGCTTGGTAGTGTAGAACGGCTCGAAGATCTTGGACTGGTCGCCCCGCGGTATTCCCATACCGGTGTCTTCGACCTCCAGCACCACCTCGCCCGAACGGGTTGGGTTCTTTCCGGTTCGGACCGTGAGCTTCCCCCGGTCGTCCATGGCGTCCACCGCATTCAGCATCAGGGCCATCAGCACCTGGGTCAGCTGCTCGGCGTTGCCCATGGCGGCGGGAAGGGTCACGTCGAGCTCGCGTGCGACTGTCAGCCGCTTGAAACGCTGGTGGTGCTTCATCAGGAACAGGGTCTCGTCCACCAGCGCGTTCAGGGCGACGCGCCCCTTGGCCTTTCCCTTGGGTCGACTGAAGTCGAGGAGGCCGTCGACGATCCGGGTGCAGCGGTCCACTTCCTTGTCGATCAGCTCCAGGTATTCCTCGACCGCGGTCCGCTCCGTTCCGGACGCTTGATCCATACGGCCGGTTATGGCCGCTACACACGCGCTGATGGTGGCCAGCGGGTTGTTGATCTCGTGCATGACCCCCGCCGCGAGCTGGCCGATGGCCGCCAGCTTTTCGCTTTGCATGATCTGGCCCTGAATTCTCCGGGAGTCGGTTACGTCCTCGCCGATGGTGATGACGTGACTGATCTCGTCGCCTTCCAGCCGCATCGGAATCTTGGTGAGCCGGAAGGAACGCACCTCGCCGCCAAGAGTGACATCGAGCTCCGCCTGCAGGATCTCCCCGGTCTGGAACACCCGGTCGAACTCGGCCCGAAGCTCTTCAGCCGGCTGGCGAGTCAGTACCTCGAAAACCTGGCGGCCCACGACCTCGTCCCGCCGAAGTCCCGGAGCGCCGACTTCCCGCTGGCGGTTCCAGATCTTGATCCGGTAGTCGCGGTCGACCACGTAGAGCCCCAGCGGCAGGCTGTCGATGATGAGGCCGGTGAACCGCTGCTGCTCGTCGATTTCCCGGGATTGGGCGGCAACCTCGGTGGCGAGGTCGGCCGATAGCGCCAGCGAGGCCAGGAACGGCGCCAGCAGATCGGCAATCACTCCCAGCACTTCGAGCTGGGCCGCGCCGAGCCGGCCTCGGGACTCCAGCAGGCCGATCTGGGCCTCGTCGTGCTGCAGCGGGAACCGAACCGAGTCGGAAGCGGAGGGGATCAGATTCAGTGCGTCGAGCAGCAGCGGAGCG
>JALYPB010000379.1 GCA_030856585.1 Gemmatimonadota bacterium
CGTTTGAAGAGCACCTCGAGCAGACCGAGGGCCAGGTCGAGCGGCTGGAGCAGGCGTTCAAGCTCCTGGGCTTGCCCCCCAAGGGTAAAAAGTGCGAGGGCATGGCCGGGCTGATCGAAGAAGGCAAGAAGATGATGGAAGAGGATGCCGACCCGGCGGTCATGGATGCCGCGCTCATCGGCGCCGCTCAGAAGGTCGAGCACTACGAGATCGCCAGCTACGGCTGTGTCTGCACCTACGCCGAGATGCTGGGGTACGAGCAGGTCCACGACCTTCTCGGCCAGAACCTGGAGGAGGAGGAGACCACCGACGAGAAGTTGACCGTGCTTGCGGAGAGCGTGATCAATGTGGAGGCGGAGGAAGCCGACGACACCGAGGAGGAAGAGGCGTCGAGGTAGTCGCTCAGGCCAGATCCGAAGGGTGCGGCTCGGCGCTCGACAGCTGCGGGGTATCGATCACGACCCGTATCTGGCGGCGCGCAAGCCGGGCTCGCACCCGCAGGAGCAGTGACGTCCCCACCAGACCGAGTCCCAGCACCAACCCCCACCAGAGCCCAACAGGGCCGAGCCGGGCGACAAACCCCAGGTAGAAGCTTACCGGAATACCTACCAGCCAGTACCCGACGAGATTGGCCACCATCGGCGCCCGGGTGTCGCCCAGCCCGCGCAGGACACCCGAGGCAACGACCTGAATCCCGTCGAATATCTGAAACACGCCTGCAATCGGGATCAGACTGGCAGCTACTACGATCACCCCCAGGTCGCGGCTATAAAGCCGGGCCAGGGGCTCTGGCAGGGAGAGGAAGATCGCCCCGGTCACCGTCATGAAGGCCACCCCGCAGGCAAAGGCCGCTCGAGCTGCGCCCCTGGCTCCCTCGGCGTCTCCCCGCCCCACCGCCTGGCCGACAAGGACCGAGGCCGCGTCGCCGACACCCAGCGGCACCATGAACGTGAGCGCGGCGAGATTGATCGCTACCTGGTGTCCTGCCATGGCTTGTGTGCCCATCCAGCCCATCATCAGGGCGACCAGCGCGAACGCGCCGAATTCCAGGACGTGTTGAGCGCCTATGGGGATGCCCAGCCGGAACATCCGCACTAGGGGCTGGAGCTGCCAGATCTCGGGGCGAATGGGTGTGAGCAGGGGATTGAGGTCGCGCCGGGACGCGGCCCAGAGCCAGAGCGCCAGGAGAACGCGGCTGAGCGTTGTAGCCCAGGCCGATCCCACCACACCCATGGCTTCGAAGCCGAAATGGCCAAATATGAACACCCAGTTGAGGAGTCCATTGACCAGATTGGCCCCAATGATTGCCCCGACGATCGGGGCGGTTCGGCCCATGGACTGAAGGGTCTGGCGGAAGACCACGAACAGCAGGAACGGCAGGGTTCCCGGCGCCGTGCGGATCGCGTACGCGGCCGCCATGGGGATGACCTCTGCCGGCTGGCGCGCGAAGGTGAACACCGGGCCGGCCGAGGTGAGAAGCAGCACTGCCGGGACCGTCAACACGGCTGCGATGATGATCCCGCGCTGGACCGCCCGCGCCACCGCCAGCCGGTCTCCGGCACCGACGGCCTGGGCGACGACCGGGTCCAATACCATCAGCGTGCCCATGGCGAACACGGCCAGGGTAAAAAAGTAGAGGTTGCCCAGCGCTACGGCCGCCAGGGCCAGTGCGGAGATATGGCCCACCATGACGGTGTCCACCACGCCCATCGCCATCATTCCCACCTGCACGATGACAACGGGGACGGCCAGCCGGAGCATGGGCCGAAGCTCGGCCCGCCGGGGGAGCACCCGACCCACTAGCGGAAGTCGCAACGACACTCAGGATTGGGCGGTTGACCGGGGCTGATCCGCCGCGGGACGAGGTTGCGCGAGAACGCGCTCTGCAAAGTCGAGGCGCTCGGCGAGGTCGGCGACCTCGGAGCGAAGAGCGGAAAGTTCGTCCAGTGCTTCGGCGGACAGGCCATCCCCCCTCGATGCATTCTCGGGATCCCAGCGGGAGACGAGCCGGCCGTCGATGTCAGTGAAGGAGCCCCCGGCGACCAGAATAAGATCATAGAGGTACCAGAGTCCCAGTCCGCCGATAGTGCAGAGCATCAGGACGGCGGTGCCGGTCTTACCGACGTAGAAGCGGTGGGCACCGAACGGACCCAGCAGGGCGGCGAGGGCAAAGGCCACCCCTCGCGATTTGGGGGAGGGAGAATCGGACACGGATACTGTCATGTGCGGACACCGAAGGAGGAAGGTTATCCTACCGGAGAGCGTCCCGAGACGAAAGATGCGCCCGGCAGGACTCGAACCTGCGACCCACAGCTTAGAAGGCTGTTGCTCTATCCATCTGAGCTACGGGCGCTGAAAGGAACCGACCGGCCCAAGTATAATTGCGGGGGAAACCCGGCGCTCCACGCCGACGTACGGCCCTCAAAGTCCTGTCTCACCACTCGCCAATCCAGGAGGATCAGTGCTTCGATTTGCGCTGGCCGTGTACACTCTGCTGCTCCCCTTCCCTTCCGCTGCCTCACGGGAATCTGAACCCGCTGCACCCAAGACCGGAGAGGAGCTGCTTACACTGATGCGGGATCGGTACGTCGGCAAATGGTACCGAACCCTGACCTTTACCCAGAAAACCACG
>JALYPB010000383.1 GCA_030856585.1 Gemmatimonadota bacterium
AGCCAACCCCGTTGACCAGGCCGATGGTGCGGGCGCCGCGGCGCTTGGCCTCGCGGATGGCGGCCAGCGTGTCGGCGGTCTCACCCGACTGGGAGATCCCGATGACGAGGGTACGACCGTCAACCACCGGGTTCCGGTAGCGGAATTCGGAGGCGTACTCTACGTCGACCGGCAACCGCGCCATCTCTTCCAGCATGTATTCGCCAATGATCCCTGAGTGCCAGGACGTCCCGCAGGCCGTGATGACCACCCGGTCGAACTGCTTGAGCTCGTCGTCGGTCAGGTTCAGGCCGGAAACCCGGGAGGTGCCTTCGTCCTCCAGCAGGTGGCCGCGCAGCGTGTTTCGGAGGCTCTCGGGCTGCTCGCAGATCTCCTTGAGCATGAAGTGTTCGTAGCCGCCACGCTCTACCTGGGCCAGATCCCAATCAATCTGATTGACCTCTTTGCTGATCCGCGCGGTCACCAGGTTGCGCACCCGGTAGCCTTCGCGGGTAAGCACGGCCATCTCGCCGTCGTCCAGATAGACGACTGAGCGGGTGTACTGCAGCAGGGGGGAGGCATCCGAGGCGATGAACCACTCGTTCTCGCCGACACCCACCAGGAGAGGCGAGCCCTTGCGGGCCGCCACCAGCACATCGGGCTCATCTGACGAGATAAACACCAGCCCGTAAGCACCATCAACTTCCCGGAGCGCGGTGGCCACCGCCTCTTCCAGGTTGCCCTGGTAGAGATCCCCCACCAGGTGTGCGAGCACCTCGGTGTCCGTCTCCGACTTGAAGGTGTGCCCCCGCTGTTGCAGAGCTTTCCGGATCGCGCCCGAGTTCTCGATGATGCCGTTATGGATGACAGCGATGCGGCCGGACTGATCGGTATGGGGATGGGCGTTGGTCGTGGTGGGCGCGCCGTGCGTGGCCCACCGGGTGTGACCGATGCCGATGGTGCCTTGCGGCATCTTGTCCTTCATCTCGTTCTCGAGTACCGACAGCTTGCCCGCGGCCTTCATGATCTTCAACCCGCGACCATTGACCACGGCAATGCCGGCGGAGTCGTACCCGCGGTACTCTAGCCTGCGCAGACCCTCGAGGAGCAGGCCCGCGGCCTGCCGCGGTCCGATGTAGCCAACGATGCCGCACATCTTTGTTCCTCAGTACAAGAGTTCTCGGCCGGTCGCCACCAACGCCTCGGCATCCTGCGCCGTAGGTGCTTCAGCGATCAGGCGCACGATCGGCTCGGTTCCTGAAGGCCTCACGTGAAGCCACCGGTCCGGCCATGAAAGCCGTAGGCCGTCGCGCTCATCAGACGTTGCATCCGGGAAACGATGCCGCAGTCTGTCGTACAGCGGGCGGAGCTCAGGTCCCCTGGGCCCCTTGGCCTTTACAATGACATATCGAGGAGAAGCAGCTACCAGCCGGGAGAGCGTTACCCCAGTCGCCGCAATGAGATGCAAGATAAGGGCCACCCCAAGGGGGGCATCCCTCCCGATGTGCAGCTCCGGAAACATTACCCCACCGTTCCCTTCGCCGCCGATCAGAGCGCCCTCATCCCGTATGGCCCGGGCCACGTTCGCCTCGCCTACCGGAGCCCGGATGAAGCGGGCGCCCCGGGACCGGGCCGCATCCTCAACAACCAGGCTGGTCGAAAGGTTCACCACGACGGTGGGGATTGTTGCCGCAGTGGTGCGTCCGTCCAACACGGCCGCCACGGCAAAGGCCAGGGTGTAGTCCTCCCCGATCGGCCGCCCGGTTTCATCCACCAACGCCAGCCGGTCCACGTCAGGGTCGATGGCCAGTCCCACCGCCGACCCGGTCTCGCGTACCAGGCGGCTCAGGTCGCCGAGGTTCTCAGGGACGGGTTCGGGCGGCCGCGGGAACCGGCCGTCGGCCTCCAGATTGATTCCGTGGACCTCGCAGCCGAGCCGATCGAGCAGCGGTACGATGGCGGTCGCTCCAGCCCCACGGACACAGTCCAGGGCCACCTTGAACCGTCGCTTCCGGATGGCCGGCACATCGATCAGGGAAAGGG
>JALYPB010000388.1 GCA_030856585.1 Gemmatimonadota bacterium
GTCCAGCTCTGGCCGTCGTGATGAAGGATCACTCCATCCGATGAGCCTTCGGACGCTCCAGTCACGAAGATGTCGGAGGCCGATGTCGCCCAAATGGCCGACCCACGGAACCCGGCGGGCAGCGCGAGCGCCGTCCACGCCTCACTCGGAGGCGAGCAGGTGACAGCGAGGGAGAGTTCTACCGTGCTTCCGGCCGTCACGGTGACAAACTGCTCCGCCCCTTCCGGAACCGTGCAGTTCAACGCCGCGAGGACCGTGACCGTGTGGCCCCCTGGTGAAACCCCGGTGAAGGTTGCCGTCCCATTGGTACCGACAGGCTGGCTCGCACCGCCATCGTCCAGGTCCACGGTATAACCATTGTTGGGCGGCGCTCCGGAGGACGTTACGCTAACCTGTATAGACCCTGTTGTGGCAAGGCAAGCGACGGCAAACGTCACCTGCTGCACGGCCCCGACCTCGACTGTCACCGGCCGCGAACGGCCCTCCGCAACCTGGCAGTTGGGGGCCACACCAGTCAGCTCCACCGTGCGATTCCCGGCAGGAGCCGGAATGTTGGTTGACCCGGTGGTACCGAGGGTACGCCGCGACTGATTATCTACCTTTACTCCGTACCCGTCGGGGTCGGTCGGCCCTCCCGAGGTATTTACAGTGACTCGAATGGTTCCGCTGGTGGCGGAGCAGGTGACCGAGAAATTTACGCTCGCGGTCGCGCCGCCTTCCAGTGTGACCGGCCGCGGGTTCTGGCCAACGACGGCGCAATTCGGGGCGAGGTTGGAGAGTTGCACCGAGTGAGCGCCCGCAGCCACGTTCGAAAGCGAATTGCTGCCACTTATGGCGATCGGCTGCGAGACCCCGGCATCCACGGCAAAGGTGTAGCCGTTGGGGTCGGGATCAGGGCCAGTAGTCGCGGTCTGGATCTGGAGTGTACCTGCGCCGGGGGATGGCGTGCTACACACGACCGCGAATGCTACTTCGAGGTTGGTGCCTGCCGCGACGCTGATGGTATGCGGATTGTCTCCCTGGACCTGGCAGTTGGCTGCGACACCGCCAAGGCCGATGGTGTGCTCGCCGGGAGTCAGACCGTCGATCGGCAGCGCTGCGTTGGCTGCCAGCGTGCCCCTCTCCGATCCGTCGGCTGTAAGGGTATAGCCGTCGGCGTCGGCAGATGGTCCTGTGGTGGTCGCCGTAACCTGCACCGCGCCCGTTGTCGGGGCGCATCTGACCGTGAAGCTCACCGACCGCGTTTGTCCCGCCTCCATGGTCACACTGCTCGGATTTTCCCCTTCGACGGTACAGTTGGAGGCCAGGCCAACCAGAAGGACCGCGTGGTCTCCAACTGCTACATCGGTGACCTGAGCGGTTGCTCCGGTACCGATCGCGTGCGGCTCCCCGGCATCGACCTGTACCATGTACCCATCAGGATCTGCCTCCACCCCTACGGTGGTGGCCGTAATCTCGATGGTGCCAGTTCCCGGGCCGGTAGCGGACTCTCCGCCACAGGCGAGCGCGAGTGCCAGCAGGAAGGAACTCGACAGTTGGGCGTGGGTATTTCGCATTTTTGCCCCTGATCAGCGCTCGGGGACCTCACTCGGGGGACTCGAACTGGTATCGGTTGGTGAGAGTGATCTGTCGGGGAAGGCGGCGCTGTGACCCGGGACACACCCGGGCCCACGGAAGCTCCCAACTCCTTCAGGCACTTTGAATTGCGTTAGGGTGTGGCTCCAGGGTGATGCCGGGTCCTTCTGGAGCCTTCGCACCATTTTCGTATCCAACCTTGCCCCATCTTCACGCACCAAAACAGGTATGCGCCATAGCTACATTGACCGCCGCCGCTTCCGCGCGCTGGCGCAAAGTCTCAAGTACTCGTAATCCCGGCTTCGCTCAGTTGCGAAGTCGCTCACGGAGTGCCGTGAAGAATCGTCCCCCCCACCGCGTAAACATCAGTTGGAGAGCTGCCCCAGATTCCAAAGAGCGGCGCCGAGGGGCCACCCGTCCTTTCCACCCAGGTTGTCCCATCATAGTGATATATCGCGCCGCCTACCGCATACAAGTCGGTG
>JALYPB010000400.1 GCA_030856585.1 Gemmatimonadota bacterium
GCATGACCTCGTCCAGGGTCATACCCTGTCTCTGGCTGAGATGGGGACAGTAGCGGACCTCGAGATAACGGACGTTGTCGCGGGCCGCGTCTTCCACCATCTCGTAGGCAACCCGCTCGACCGCCTCGGGAGTCTGGAGAAGCGGGATCGTGAGGTCGAACCGGTCCAGGTAGTCCTGCAGATCGGCTGCATCGTCCACCAGCATGAACCGCCCCAGTGGCTCCGGCTCGTAGGACGGCAGGACGACCTTTGCCGTGCGGGCCAGGTCGATCATGGTTTGGGGCCGCAGCGAGCCGTCCAGGTGAACGTGCAGCTCAGCCTTCGGAAGACGCCCGATCAGCTCACGCGTCAGCATGGCCATGATCGCTCCGCCGCGCCCGCACCACAACCCGGAGAATCGCGCCCCCCTGAAGCAACGCGGCCGGATCGATCTCGATGCCGCGGCCATCGGTGACGTATGCGGTGCCCGCGGCAAGCTGCCGCTCCAGCGCGGGATCGAACTCGCGCACGGCCGTCCCCACGTTTGCGCCGGCCGGGACGTCCAGGGCGCCGGCGTTTACAAAGACCCTGATAGTATCGCTCATCGGCGATCGGAGACGAACCCGGGACGAAGCGTGATCTCCACCGGCTGAGGAAGGCGTCGAAGATAGGCTATCACGGCATCCACATCCAATATGCCACCTGGCTCGGAGGGAAGGCCGCGCAGCATGTCATATGCGTCACCGCCACCGGCCAGGAAATCGTCTACCGCGAGGGTGTACGTTGCATCGCGGCGCATCGCGCGGCCCTGCACCTCGACTCTGCGCACGCGCTGGCCGGGACGCCGGCGAGGGTCATAGTGCACCACCGCGCCCGCGATGTGTGCCGACGGGCCGCCGCGCCCTTCCAGCGCATGTTCAAGGACTTCCTGCAGCTGGCGGCCCGTGAGCGTAAGTCTCACCAGAGTGTTCTGAAACGGCTGTACCTCGTATAGCTGTCCGTATGTGACCGGCCCGCCATGCAGGTCGCCCCGGATGCCGCCGTTCCCCACCAATCCGACATCCGCCCGGAGCAGGTTCCTGCGCGCCTCGGCGATCATGCGGCCGAGAAGGTACTCGTTGCTGCTGCGGCGGAGCGGCAGCTTGATCGTAGCTACGACCCGCTTCGTGGCCGACTCGGCACCGCGACGGTAGCCCTCGACCAGTGCCGATACAACCGGGTCTTCTCCAATCGAATCGGGGTTGACCGGCACGAGCCGGGTCCTCACCTCCCGGCCACCGGCCGGGGTTTTCACCAGATCCGCCACCGCCAGCGCTCGTCCCCCGGTGCCGGGCTCTACGATGGGGACCCCCGCGGTCCTGGTATTCACCAGACGATGGGTATGCCCGGCCACGATGAGGTCGATCGTTTTCGGATCGACCGCATCGGCGAATCGAATCATCTCACCGGAGCACACTGCCCCATTGCAGTCGGCTCCCGCATGAGCGAGGAGGATCGTCACATCGGGATGGAGCGCCCGCACCTCCATCAGCACATCATTTATGGGGAGCACGCCTTCGCCAAAGCGGAGTCCCGCGGTCCATTCCGCTTTGACGGCTTCCTTGGCGTCGGCCGTAATGTACCCCACGACCGCGACTTTGAGATCGCCCGCCTGCACAATGCGGTAAGGCCTCGCCCATGCCGGCCGCTCGCCGGAGACCGAATCGAAGACGTTTGCCGCCAGCCAGGAGTACCGCGACTCGGACATCCGCCGGCGCAGCGTATCCACCGACCAGTCAAACTCATGATTGCCGATGGCGGCCGCCGTCAGGCCGAGGTGATTCATGGCATCAATCATGGACCGGCCTGCAGTCACATTCGAGAGGAACGTGCCCTGCATCTGGTCACCCGCATCGAGACGCAGAACCGGGCAGCCACAGTCCGCGTCCAGGCTGTCCATCAGCCCCTTGAGTGCCGCGAGCCCACCGAACCGCCGGCCCTCGGCGTCAGTCTTCGGCAGCAGGGCCCCATGAAGGTCAGCGGTCGCGAGCACCCGGAGGAGAACGGTGTCTCGCGGCCCGACCACGAGTGGTTGCGCCGGAATCCGGAACAGGGGACGCAGGGCGACGGCCGCGTTCTCGGGAACAATCCGCCACTCGCGGACAGTGTATGCGGCGGGGTCGACCACCCTCGCCTTCTTGATCTCCTCGACCAGGAGCTCCCGAATGTTCTCGCCTTTGTCGTACACGACCGGCGCGCCCCGGAGCATGCTGTAGCCTCCGGCCCCGGTTTGACGATGGCTGTTCACCGCGAGGGTATAGCTGTCGGACGCCGCAACTGCCCGGCGCCGGAACGACAGGTTCCTGATCCGCTCTCCCAGCGGCCGCCGCAGGTCGATGTCGTATCGCACCCCTGCAATGATGTCGTAGTCGTAGCCCGGCACGCTGTCGTTGAGGGACACCCGCCCCACGGCGTCGGTGCGATAGTAGCGGGCGCTGTGCTCCAGGTATGCCTTGAGCTGGGCGCCACTGATTCGGACCACTCTGAGCGTATTCTCGAAAGGATACAAGGCAAGCAGCTGGCGCATGCGGATGGTGCCGCTGTCGAAGCCGGCCCGGAGGTCGAAGGCCGACGCGGCCGACAGATCAGCGCCGGTTCGCTTCAGCTGAACGGCGTTGACAAAGTTGAGGATCGGAGTGGGCTCCAGGCGAGCGCTCCCGGCACGCATGGGCCCGGCCGCCTTGCCGAGCTCGAGATCCGCCCACTGGAGCACCGCTTCGTGGGCCGGCGCCAGACGCTGGGCCAACCGGCCGGATGGAACGCTCCAACCGGTGGAGACCAGCTCGGCACGGATTCTCCGCGGCCTCCACTGGCCGTCTTCACGGATCAGATCCACATGCGTGACCGAGACGCTTTCACCGTAGGGCCGCGGCTGAACGAAGTGGACACCTCCTTGTACGGAGTCGCGCATCTCCCGGTGCGAGTGCCCTACGACCACGAGATCCGGCCGGTACGGGAGGCCCGCCAGCAGCGCCGCCTCGTTCTCGCCGCCCACACCCGCCGTGTCATAGGAGGCAGGTCCGGCCATGCCACCGTGCAGCAGCGCAACCACGAAGTCCGACTCCCGCCTCAGCGACTGCATGACCTGGGCGGCCGCGATGGGAATGCGTTCCACCCGGAGTCTGCCTCGCAGCTGATCGCGATCCCACACGGCGACGCCCGGGGTGGTGAACCCGGTGACTCCGATCCGCACACCCTGGCGATTCAGGACCACGTATGGCTGGAAGAGCAGCGAGTCGCCGGGAAGGGTGCGGAGGTTGCCACTCACGTAGGGAAAGGCGGCCCCGGCGGCAGCCGAGCGCATCACTCCCAGGCCCCAATCGAAGTCGTGATTGCCCGGTGTAGCGACGTCGTAGCCGGTGAGGCTCATGGCCTCCACGACTGGATTCGGATCCCGCGGAGCCACCCGGGCAAAGTAGGTGGCGAACGGATTGCCCTGGATGAGATCGCCGGCGTCCACCACGACCACCTGTCCGGGGTACCGCGCTCTCAGGGAGTCCACGATCGCGGCTACCCGCGTCAGGCCTCCGGAGGACGGCTGATTGGTGAGGTAGTCCCAGTCGGTGACGTGCCCGTGCACATCGGTGGTAGCCACGATCACGACGTGGGCGGTGTCGGAGGACGGGCGGACGGATGGACGGGCGGACAGATGGACGGGCGGACGGGCGGACGGATGGACGGACGGTGGAAAAGCCGCAGCTTGGTTGCCCGATAGAACCGGCGCGCCGAAGAGAGTCAGAGCGGTGAGGATGGAGAGCATGGGGGAAATATCGGGAGGGGAGGTAAGGATGGAAGGGCAGGCCAGTGAATTGATTGACGGTGCGGGATTCGGATGCGACAGCTCAGACTCGTCTATGACATATCTTCCCCATGATGCCCTATGAGAGGTACGATGCCTGGAAGCTGGCACATGAGTTGGCTCTGATCGTCTATGAGGTCACAGACACGTGGCCTGATCGTGAGAAGTACCAACTCACCGCCCAGATTCGCCGGGCTGCACTCTCGGTTCCCACGAACATCGCCGAGGGTGCCGCCAAGCGGGGGCCTCGTGAGTTTCGCCGGTACCTCGACATTTCAAGAGGCTCCTTATCGGAGGTTTCCTATCTTCTCCGTTTCAGCAAGGATCGTGGAATTCTGGATGAAGAATCATTTCGTGTGGTGCATGAACTCAGAGATCGCGTCGGAAAACTGACCTGGGGCCTGTATTCCTCACTGAATCCTACTAGAGGAGGCTGACCCGCCAGTCCCTCCGTCCATCCGTCGCCCGTCCACCCGTCCATCCGTCCGCCCGTCCATCCGACCGCCGGTCACTCACCCTTGCGTCCATTCGCCTGGGAGTATATTCGTTTACGCGTATATGAACACCACGTCC
>JALYPB010000402.1 GCA_030856585.1 Gemmatimonadota bacterium
CTTTAACCCTGACGACCTTGCAAGCGATCGCAGAGCGGCGGGTGGAGCGCCTGGTCAATCCTGATCTCTCGCAGGGATTGCCGGCGTTTCTGACCCGCGATCCAGGGCTCTCATCGGGCCTGATGATGGTGCAAATCACGGCCGCCTCGCTCGTGGCCGAGTCCCGCGCGCTGGCAATGCCGGCCAGCATCGGGTCGATCCCCACGGATGCCAACCAGGAGGACTTCGTGCCCATGGGCATGGCGTCCGCCTTCAAAGCCGGCCGCATCCTCAGCAACGCCCAACGGGTGGTGGCAGCGGAGCTGCTCTGCGCGGCGCAGGGTCTGGAGTTTCTGCTGCCGCTCGCTCCGGGCCGGGGGGTCGCAGCGATATATCATGGCATCCGGAATATGACGCCGGCCGTGACGCCGCTGGGAGCGGACCGGCCCCCGGCGCCCGATCTGGAGCGGTTGGCCCGGGCGGTGGCCGATGGCGAGCTCGATCCGGCGTCGCAGCGGGGCAGCGGGGCAGCGGGGTAGTAGCCGTCCCGCTAGCTTGCTGCCCCTCTGGCGGCCCGGTATCTTTCGGTCGCTCCGTCTCTTATCCCCGGTTACCCCTTCTCAGCCCGAGCCGAATGAATCTGGAAAAGCTGAAAGACACGGCGCGCAAGCTGGAGCAGAAGGAGGACTGGCGGAAAGCCATCGAAGTCTACCTGAAAGCCATCCAACAAGCCGAGTCGGGGGCGGAGACTACCCCGGACCTGTCGCTCTACAACCGGGTGGGCGATCTCTACCTCAAGATCAACGATACCGCCGAAGCGGTCCGCTCCTACGAGCGGGCGGTGGACCTCTACGCGGATCAGGGTTTCTTCAACAACGCGATCGCGCTCTGCGGCAAGATCCTCCGGGTCAACCCCGGGCGGACGCAGACCTATTTGAAGCTATCCCAGCTGCATGCCAGGAAAAATGTCGTCATCGAGGCGAAGCGGAATCTGATCGAGTTCCTCGAACGGATGAACGCGCTGGGGCAGCTGGATCAGGCCTTCCAGGCAGTCAAGTTGTTCGCCGACCAGTTTTCCGGCAGCCAGGAGATCCGGAGCATGCTGGTGGAGCTGCTGCGGGCCACCTCGCGAGAGGACGAGGCGCGCGAGCAGCTGGAGAAGATGGCCGAAGATCTGGAGGCCATGGGCGACAAGGCAGGGGCCCGAAAGGCCAGGGAGCGACTCAGCGCGGATACCGCCGAGACCGAACAGCCCGCGTCGCCCGCAGCCGCGGCCCCTCCAGCCACAAGCAAACCGCGTCGAGGTGACCTGATCTTTCTGGATACCGGCGTCGATATCGCCCCTCCCGCACGGCCTCCAGCCGCACACGCGCGCCCCAAAGATCCTCCTCGCCCGGTCGAGCCGCCGCGGGCTGCCGAGAAGGCGCCGCCGCCGGAGGAGCCGGCCGCACCGGAGGGCCTCATCAGCAACGAGAGCCTCGCTCCGGTATCCGACGGAATGGATGACCTGATCATCGACTCGTTGATTGGTGAACCGACCCCGGTTGAATCGGAATCGGAAACCATCTCCGGCCTGGAGCGGATCGGCGACCCAGTGGTCGACAGCACCCTCGACCTGGATTCGCCGCTGGAGATCCAGCATCAGGAGCCGCCGGATCTGGGCTATGAGGGGATCCAGCTCGATGGTATGCAGGGCACGGGTTACGGGTTCTCGCCCGATGTGGGTGCGGGGTCCCTCGACCTTCCCGACGACTTTGGCATAGGGGAGACCGAGATCGTCCTGGATATGCCGCCTGAACCCGAGACCAGCCTCGAGTCAATACAGGATTTGGATCCTCCCGATCTCACCGGGGGGCTCCCGCTGATCCAGGCGGACGGGACGGGCGAACCCACGCTCGCCGATCTGGAAGAGCGTGTCCTCGACGATCCCGAGAACCCGGACGTGCACCTGGCCATGGCCGAAGGGCTTCTGGCGGCCGGGGAGGATTCCCGTGTCTCCGAGGAGCTGGAGCTCGCGCTCGCCGGATATGAGGACCGGGAGGATTGGGTCCGGGCCGCCGAGATGGCCGATCGCCTGGTCGACCTCACTCCGGACAGTGTCAGTTACCACCAGAAACGCGTCGAGCTTGCATACCGTGCCGGGGACCGGGGGCCACTACTGGAGGCATACCTGGGTCTCGGTGACGCGCTGGCCAAGTCGGGCGCACTGGACAAAGCCATCGCGGTATACGGCCGCGTGATCGAGCACGATCCAAACCACGCGCGCGCGGCGGCGGCGCTGGAG
>JALYPB010000432.1 GCA_030856585.1 Gemmatimonadota bacterium
GCTTCCGTTCCAGCCGGTGTTCGCGGCAAGTGTCAGCGATGGCCAGTAGGTGGAGCGGGCCGCCCGCACCGACGCCCGGGCCGCCACTGCGTTGGCGGCAGCACTCTGTACCCGGGGAGACTTGGACTCGGCCTCGACCCGGATGGCTTGGGTATCGACGACGGCTATGTGGCGGTAGAAGGATGAGTCGGCTTCGGCCGTGGCGAGCTGGGTCTGCACCCTCGCCTCCCTCACCCGCAGAAGCTGAGCTGCGGCGAGCGCATCGAGAAACTGATTGGTGGTGGTCAGGGCCTGCTCGAAACGGGCGTCGAGCAGTGAGGCCTCCGCCGCATCCTCCCCGGCGCGAGCCGCCCGCATTTCGGCGCCCCGCCGAAACCCGGTGAACAGGTCGAGGCTGGCTGAGAGCCCGGTGCTGATGCTCCGGTTGCTCGAGTTGCCGCCGGTGAGCTCGCCCGTGACCGGGTCGATCCGCGCGGCCCCCTGGGAAAAGAAATCGCTGGCTGAGGAGCTGGCCGACAACCGGGGCAGATAGGCCCCCAGCGCACTACGTCGCTGTGCTGCTGCGGTGCGAACGTCCGCGGTGGCTCGGACCATCGCCGGCTGGACCCGTTCCGCACGGCGGATTGCTTCGGCGAGTGTGATGGCGGGGGCCTGCGCGGCTGCCGCTGCCGCCCCCGCCGGAGAAAGCATCAAAGCAGCCAGAAGACAACGGCGGTGTACCATGTGTTCGGTCGACGCAATCCGGTTAACGGCGTTAAGTCGAAAGAACGAAGGACTTGTAATAAAGTTTCAAGAGGAAACGTGTGCGCTACCGCCTCGGGTGTTAGCGGTCCGCCCGGCGCCGGAAAGCTTCCCGGCCGGCCCCAAGGGCGAACCAGGCGCAGAGGGCGGCCAGCACGTAAGCCGACACTCGCGGCAGAGCTACGAAAAGCAGGCCCAGAACAAGGAATATGGCACTGATGGGCCCGAAGACCGACCGCCGGGCATTGCTTGCGATGGCCCGGACTGCCAAAGCGGCCCGGTGCCGGGCTTCCCGGCCACTCCGGTGGTACGTCGCAGTCGCCGACTCAGAAGGGCCCTGGTAGGTCAAAATCGCTGGGAGGGCCTGGCTGATTCTGCGGGGTCCCCGGATTGGACGGCTGGCCACCTCTCGGCTCTTGGCCACATCCCGGCGGAACTGCGCCTCCATGGCGTCCACAAGGCGCGGGTCCTCGATCAGGACGTCGAGCTCGTAGTTCCCGAGCAGACTCGAGGGGTTGAGGTTGCTCGAGCCTATCCGGACCCATCGATCATCGCAGATAATCGTCTTGGCGTGCAGCATCGGGCCATCCCACTCGTAGATCCGAACCCCGCTTCCCAGCAGATCGCGGTAGCCGATGCGGGTGAGATTGCGGATCAACGGGAGGTCGCTCGAGCCGGGCACCAGAAGTCGCACGTCCACTCCGTCCTTGCCCGCGTCGCGCAGGGCCTGGAAGAGGCGCGGGGGTGCCACCAGGTACGCATCCGTGATCCAGAGCCGCTCGACACTGCCGGCCGCGAGGAGCTCTATCACCCGGTAGGCTCGCTCCCGGCCGGGCTCGCCGCCGATGACGCGCACATCCGCGTCTCCCTGAGGCTCTACCACGCCGGCGCTTTGGTCGGACGGCACTTCGGATCCGGTGAGCTCCCAGGCACTCACAAAAGTCTGGTCCAGGACTGCTGCCGCCGGGCCCCGGATGTCCACTGCGGTGTCCCTCCAGGGCTGGCCTCCAGCGTGACTCTCGCCGGTCCACTCGCATCCAATGCACAGCCCGCCGAGGACGGCATGCGAGCCGTCCGCCACGACCAATTTCCGGTGATTTCGGGACACGTTAGCGGCCAGATTGACCAGCTGTGGCGGGTGAAAGGCCCGGACTTCTACACCGGCCTTCCGGAGGTAGCTCCAGAAGGAGCGAGCCGTGGCGACTGATCCGAGCCAATCATAGAGCACCCGTACGTGCACGCCTTCCCGCGCCCGGGCGGCCAGCTGCTCGGCGAAGCGCCACCCAGCCGCGTCGCTTCGTATGATGTAATTCTCGAAGTGCACCCAGCGTTTCGCGCCGGCAATGACATCGAGCATGGCCCGGTAGGTGTCCGGCCCGTCTATGAGGAGATTGACCTGATTACCGGGGACCGGCCGGCCCCCAGCCGCACGGTTGATTGCACAAGCGATTGAATGTTCTGCCCGAACGGGCCGCGCCTCGGTCACGGAGCTCCGAGGCCCAGGGTCCGTTCATGCGGTCTCAGCGCGGCAAGCATGAAGGCGATGTGCTCGTCGAGCGGGACACCCAGCTCCTCGGCACCTTTCACCACATCGTCCCGGCTCACTCCGCGAGCAAAAGCCTTGTCCTTGAGTTTCTTCTTGACGCTGGAGACTTCCAGGTCCTGGAGGCTTCGGGAGGGCCGGACCAGGGCGCAGGCTACCAGGAAGCCGGCAAGCTCGTCCACGGCGAAGAGCGCCTTGGCCATTGGAGTGTCGCGAGGGACGCCACTGTAGTTGGCGTGGCCGAGAATGGCCCGCTGCATCGGCTCGGGAAGTCCTTCCGCGGCAAGCATGCGAACGCCCTGGGCCGGATGTCCCTCGGTTGCGGAATGCTCGGAGTTGGGAAAGCGCTCGTAGTCGAAATCGTGGAGCAAGCCAACCAGGCCCCAGCTCTCCGGATCGTCACCGGCCCGTTCCGCCATGGCCCGCATGGCGATCTCCACGGCGTACATGTGTTTTCGGAGAGCATCCGACGGAGTGTATTCGTGCATCAAGACCAGGGCGCGGTCTCGGGTCCAGGTCACGGGGCCTCCTGAAGAGCCGGCATAGAGTAAGCGTAAGCAGTGAGCGGTGAGCGGTGAGCGGTAAGCGGTGGAGTCCAAGGGAGGACTGAAAACCCGTCGGAGCTCTGCCCCCTCGCTTCGCTCAGGGTGACAAACGGGGGTCGCCGTCGCACCCCCGCTCACCGCTTACCGCTCACGCTTTTCTTCCCCCAGTTGTTGCGGATACCCTGCTGACAGCGCAACCCTGCTGGCAACCTCACCATCCAGACTGATCTCGAAGGCGTAGGGACCCGGGCGGGGCAGGGGGACGTCGAACACCAGCACCGCTCCCGCCTCGACGTCGACCACGCCGGCCGGTGGCTCCCCGAACTGGACGGTGCCTTCACCACCCAGCAGCTCGGTTCCGGCCTCATCCACGAACCGGATACGGATAGTGTGCATTCCGATCTCCGTGCGCCGCCCCCGCACCCGGAGCACCAGATGGGTGCGGGGATATACCGCGGGAAAGTTGGAGAGCCAGACATGCTGAAACATGCCGAGCACGCTGAGCTTACCCTGCTGATCGATCAGGGCATAGTCGGCGACGACCGCAAAATCGAGGTGCAGGGGTCAGCTGACTCGGATGGACGTGATGACGTCGTTCTGCTTGATCTTGTTGACTACGTCCATTCCGTCGGTGACCTGTCCGAAAACGGTGTGCACGTTATCCAGGTGAGGCTGGGGCGAGTGGGTAATGA